>JAFRTA010000034.1 GCA_017427315.1 Clostridia bacterium | reverse complement strand
TAATGTATACCTGCACGCGCAGCGGATGCGGAGAAACCCGTACCGAAGCCGTTGCCAAACTCGGTCATATCAGGAACGCCGATCCTGTGATCGAAAACGAGACCGAAGCAAGCGAAAATGCGGACGGAGGCTATGAGAAGACAGTTTATTGTCCGCGCTGCGGCGAGGAGCTGTCAAGGTACTCGTTCAGGATCCCTGCAACGGGACACGCCATTCTGGCATACGGCGAATGCGGCAATTATTCGGGCAGGCTGGTCTGGACGTTTGACGCTGCCGGCGTGCTGACGATCAGCGGCGAAGGCTGCATGAAAGACTACATTGAGAAACAAGGTGCGCTGTCCGCCACGATCATCGCAACGGAAAAACCCTGGCATGAATTCGAGGCGCAGATCAAAACAGTCGAGGTTATGGAAGGCGTCAAAAGCATTTCGCCCTACGCATTCCGGGGGCTGCCGGCTTTGGAGAAAGCTGTGATCGCCGACAGCGTGTCGTCCGTCGGAGAAAAATTCATTACCGATTGTCCTTCTCTTACGGAATTAACGGTCCCCGCGACTCTCGGCGGTCTAATGGTTTCAAAATGGGGGTATCCTTCTTCTGCGGGATGGCTCAGCAATCTTCCGAACCTGAAATATATTTTCTGTACCGGCTCACAGGAGGAATGGTCAGCCAATGGCTGGAATCTGTGGAGTCCCCTCCCGAAAGGCGTTGCGATACATTACAGCGCTACGGGACATATCTGGGACGACGGCGTTGTGACGACCGCCGCGACGACGGAAACCGAGGGTGTGAAGACCTTCACCTGCACGACGTGCGGCGCGGCGAGAACCGAAAGCATCCCGAAAGCACTTGCAAAGCTCACCGTTACGGCGGCGAACGTGTCCTCGGGGATCAAACTCACATGGACGCAGGATGCGAACGCGGACGGCTATTATCTGGTACGCAAAACCGGCTCCGGCAGCTATACGACGCTGAAGAAGATCACGTCGAACGAGACGGTCGGTTACGTTGATACGACAGCCGAATCGGGGCTTGAGTATACCTACGGCGTCCGTTCCGGCCGCGGCACGGAAAAAGGCTCGTTCACTCTGAAGAAAATCGTCTGCCTTGCGGCGGTCACGCCGACGCTCGCAAACGGCAAGACCGGCATGACGGTCAAGTGGACAAAGGTCGAGGGCGCTGACGGTTACTATGTGTTCAGAAAGTCCGGCTCCGGCAGCTATACGACACTCAAAAAGATCGAGAGCGCCGAAACGCTGACCTATACCGATAAGACCGCCGTTTCCGGCACGAAATACACCTACGGCGTGCGCGCATACAAGAGCACGACCAAAGGCGCGTATACCGCCAAAACGATGACGCGGCTTGCGGCAATCACGCCGATGCTGACAAACGCCGCGGACGGCGTCTCGGTGAAATGGACGCAGGTCGCGGGCGCCGAAGGATATTACATCTACCGCAAGGCGGGAACGGGCAGCTATTCGCTCGTCAAAAAGATCGGCTCCGGCGCGTCGGTCTCCTATACCGATACGGCGGTGAAGGACAGCAACGGCACGAAGTATACCTATTACGTCAGAGCTTACAAGGGCGCGACGAAGGGCGCGTACACCGCGAAGTCAATTTACCGCCTGACCGGCGTCCGGATCACGAAGCTGACGAACTCCGCGGCAAAGACGATGACCGTCGGCTGGACGGACAACGCCAATGCGACGGGCTATCAGATTCAGTACGCGGCGAGCTCCGACTTTTCCGGCGCAAAGACCGTGACGCTCGGCAGCGCGGAGCTTGTTTCGACGGCAATCGCGAAGCTGACGAAGGGCAATACTTATTATGTAAAGGTCAGAGCTTACAGGTCCGTTTCCGATACGAATTATTATTCTTCATGGAGCGCGGCAAAAAGCGTCAAGATATCAAAATAAAACTCCGATAAAACCCTGTTAAAAAAGCCGCCGGACGTTCCTTCTTCGGAAGGCCGTCCGGCGGCTTTTTGCGCCGTTTATACGTTCACTTTTTTCAATCGCACGGTGAACATCGCGCCGCCCTCGGGGCGGTTCTCCGCCCAGACCTCATTTTTGTCGTCAAGCCCCTTGATCACCTGCTTTGTGAACGCGAGACCGATCCCCACGCTGTTCGGCCCCGCGTTTTTGCCTCGATGAAACCGTTCAAACAGTTTCTGACCGGAAAGATCCTCCGGGTCGATGCCCGGACCCGTGTCGCTGATCCGGATCTGCGTTGCCACCTCGTCGTCGCTTACCGCGATCGTGACGGTTCCGCCCGCGGGAGTGTGTTCCATGCAGTTTTTCACGATATTTATCAGCGCCTGCGAAAGCAATTTCATATCGCTTCGGATTGTGATCTCCGGGGGGACGCTCTTTATCAGCTCGATCTCCCGGAGTTCCATAATGATCTCAAGCGTTTCGCATACGCGATCGATCAGCTCCCGCGCGGTGAAGGTATCCTGCCGGAAGATCTCAGCGCCTGCGTCGAGCTTGGAAAGCTCAAGCAGCGTTTTGACCAGCTCGCTGAAACGGTCGGTCGTATCGAGGATCCTTCGCGCGGCGCGCTTGCGGACCGCGGGCGTCATCTCGTCCGCCATGAGCTGTTCCCCCGTTGTCGTGAGCGCCTGCAGCGGTGTTTTGAGCTGATGCGATATGTTCTCCAGTGAGTCTTTCAGAATGTTTTTTTCCTTCTGAAGCTGTTCCTCCTGCAGGACGTGCGAGATCGCCATTTTTTCGACCACGTTCTGCAGGTCGGAGAAATCGCCTTCGGAAAAATCATCGAACTTCAGATCGCGGCTTCCGCGGAGACTCCCTCTTGCTTTTGCGGTAAAATCCCGCACCTTCCGGGAATGAAAGAGCGACGCTGTCAGCAAAATGACGCCGCACAGAGCGAACGCGCCGCCGACCGCGGCGAGAACGGTTCCGCGATACGGCTCGCCCTTCAGAAGCAGCGCCGCGAGACCGAGAGAGAGCCCCGCCGCCGCAAGCAGCGCCAGCAGAGGGTACCGTACCTCAGGGTTTCTCAATAAGCGCATTTTTCACGCCCTCCGATCATTTGCCCAGTTTATAACCGATGCCGCGCACGGTCTGAATATATTTCGGGTTCTGCGGATCGTCACCGATCTCCTTGCGCAGCCTGGTGATGTGCTGCGTCAGCGTATTTTCGAAGACCTCCGTCCCCGTGATGTTCCATATTTCTTCGATCAGGCGGTCGCGGGTAAAAATCTGCCCGGGGTGATTCATAAAAAGCAGCAGCAGGCGGTAAGCGATGCGGGACAGGTACAATTCCTCTCCGTTTTTATACGCTACACCCTTTGCCGTATCTACGCGAAGCTCGCCGAAAACAAGCTCTTTGCTGAGCTTCCCGCTGTTCCGCAGCACCTTGTTGATACGGGCCAGCAGCACCGCTTTTTTGTAAGGCTTTTCGATATAGTCGACCGCGCCCATATTCAGACTGCGGGAAACCACGCGCTCGTCGTCGTTGGCGGAAAGAAAGATCACCGGCACCCCGCAGTCCTCTGCCACGTCATACACTTCATGTCCGTACCCGTCCGGAAGCATCAGGTCGACCAGCGCAAGGTCGTATTTCGCGTCGGGCGCCTCAAGCGCCTCGGTCGCCGCTCTCTTCGTTGCCGCGACCTTAACGTCGAAGCCTTCGTATTTCAGGTTCTCAGCCAGCGGCTCATAGATGTCGACGGAATCCTCCACGATCAGTATACGAAACAAACCGAATCAGCCTCCTATCTGTTGTTATTAGAATTATACAATAGATTTTCTGTAATTGCAAGACCGTGGCTGCTTCAAATACGTACGAAGATAACGCTTCGGACAAACCGGACAATGATCGATATGCAAAAAACATACCCTACATGAATTACTGACTCAGCACCCCGCCGCAGAAAACAGAGACTTGAGTTCTTCCGTCTCAAGTCTCTGTTTTTCAGGTTCCGAATTCAGAAAATTTCATATCCGGCTTTTCAGGTCCGTTATGAATACGAAAGCTCCTTTCATACTGCCGGCAGATCGAGTCTGTCCACTCTCCGGGCGGCGATACCGGTCGCCGCGATCACGGCCGCGGCATACAGCAGGGAAAGCACGCCGATCACCGTAAGCGGTTTCCCGACGCCGCTTATATCCAGTCCGCCGCCGGGTAAAAGCGGATCGTATACTTTCGTAAAAACGCAGAAAAGAAAATAGATCCACAATCCGGCGACAGCCAGACTGATCGCAACGCAAAGAACGCCTTCTCTTCGTGCGCACCGGCGAACGCCGCGCAGAGAAAGCCCCGCCGCGCGAAGCTGCGCGTACTCCGGCAGATTGGAGGTTATGTGGGAAATGATACAGCAAACCGTTCCCATGGTAGCGATCAGCTCGATCACGGCGGAGGACGCGCAGAAAAAGAATTCGTTCGCGGCAAGGAACGCTTCGCCGCCGGGCGTCAGAGACACCGCATTTATCTCGCTGTTTCTGATAAAGGTCAGCAGCAGCATCATACATCCCGCCGTCGATAGATATATCGTCGTCATAAAAAATATTTTCAGATAACGTCCCAGGCTGTCCTCTATGTTGCGCAGCGCGATAAAGTGCGGGAGACCGAGTATCCGGTATTTGACAGGATCGCCGCTGAACGTTCTGATGCCCATTGCCGCTCCTGTTTGTATGCGCGTTCCCTGCGCCGCGTTTCTGACCGAAAGACCGCGGAGATTCTTCCGGAAGCCGAACAGCACCGGAAGAAAAACAGCGAGTGCAGCAGCGGAGAAAAAAACAAAACCGCCGCGAATTTCGACGGGCGTCTGAACGCCGACGGAACGGACGAAAAAGACCGACGCGCCGACGCGCAGCGCCGCGAGCTCCGCCGTGCCCAGCGCCAGCGCAAACGGAAGAGACAGAAACCATACGCACACCGTCTGCGTCGTAACGAACCGGCTGATATACCGATCGTCCGCGCCGCCCACCAACAGGGAATTCAGAAAACGGCGCTGCCGCCTGCGGTAGACGGAAAACAGCAGACCGGTCGCGCAGCGCACGGCAATCAGCGCCGTCAGACCGGACAGCAGAATAAACGCGGGAAGGTTCTTCAACGCCGCATCTGCGGAGAGTATTTCTCCGGCGGTCAGCTGTAAAGCCGCCGCGCTGTGGAACAAGAGCTGGAACAACAGTCCCAGCAGCATTTTTCCCACATCGACCATTCCCTGCAACGCCAAACTCACCGCGTCCTTGCCCGCCAGCGTCGCCTGTTCCCCGAAAAAACGCAGATAACCGGCGCTCAGGGTCAGAATGGCGTATAAGCTCGATTCCGCCAACGCGACGGTCATACACAGTAAAACGGCGCGACCTTTATTATGCCGCAGTTCCCGCAGAACGAACCACAAAGTATCCTTCATGCGTTTGCCTCTTCCGCGTGTGGGCGGAAAGGCGTCCCTCCTTGAACCGAATAATCCGGTTGTTTTTTCGGAATACAATAGCTGAACTCATCCATCCTTCCAATCTGTCATGATAATAATATTATTCCAATGTGACAATCAGGTGAAATTCAAGTGATATTTTTGTCACTTGAATTCAAAAACGCAAAACAACAAGAATTTTTCAATCTCTTTTTCTTTAGGTTTTTAATTTTTATCATTCTCAGGACCTTTTCGGCAACACATCACTTGCCCGTTTCTTAACGAAAGAGTTGAAAGAGAGCATGGATTCGGATATAATAGTTGCGATACCTCGATACCGTCAGAATCATTTCGGAAAGGAGCATCCGAAAGTGAAAGGGATAACGAATAAAAAGCATATCTGGTTATTTGCATTTCTTTTGCTCATCTCGGCGGCGGTCACGGCGTACTTTTACGGCGTTAGCTACATCGCGTGGAACGTGCCGTTTTACGCCCCGACGCGCCGGTATTCGGCGAGCTCCCCGCCTTCGAGCAGATCCCCATTGCCCGGATCGGAAGATACTGACCGCGGGACCGGAGGTTTCCTGCCGCAAGGAAAAAACGGAACGCCTGCCCGTGAGGCGCAGAGCCCGTCTCCGCCGGCTGCAAAGCGCCTTTTGTCAACCGTCAAAAGGCGCTTTGTGTTTTATTCTGTTTTTCCGGCGTTGACTTTTCTTACAAAACGTATTATAATGACAACACCGTTATATATCAGACAGTCGGTTCGGTATCGTTTCGGCACGGCTCCTCCGCGCCGGGCGACGGGTCCGTTCCGCAGCACATGGATCACGCGAGGTAAGATATGGTTCAGGAAAAAAAAGAAAAAACGGACCGCAGAGTCCTTTACACGAAAATGTTTCTGAAAGAAAGCCTGTTGGCTCTGATGCGGGAAAAGCCCGTGGATAAAATCACCCCGACGGAGCTTTGCAGAAAGGCAGAAATCAACCGCAACACGTTCTATTCGCATTATTATACCGCGCGGGACGTTCTGAACGAAATCGAGGCGGAGTTTTCCGCGCAAATCATCGACGCGCTTAAAAAACAGTTGTATGCCGAAAGCATCAACATTTCTCAGATGATCAACGAAATCTGCCGCTTTATTTACGAAAAGCAGGATTTCTGCAAAATCCTGCTCTCAGAAAACGGCGACGCAGCGTTTTTTGAAAAAATCCTCACCCGCGGCAAGGGTATGATCGTCGACGGCTGGCGCAAGGAAGGCGTTTCGCTTTCCGACGGGCAGATGGATATGTTTTTCGCCTATATCGTCACCGGGAGCATCGCGCTGATCCGCCAATGGGCGAAAAACGATATGAAAAATACCCCCGCGGAAATCGCGGAGCTGCTGGAGCGCGCGACACACGGAGGCATTAACGGTATGATCGAGGCGTAACGGTCAGGGACGGCGCTTCTCCAGATCGATAAAATCCACCTTTTCCAACGGCGTATGGGGAAGCTCATCCAAAAAGACGATCTCTCTGGGAACGGAGAACCTGGAAAGGTTCTTTTCGCAGGTTTCGACGATAACGCGCCGATATTCCTCCTCGTCGCCTTTGTTCTTCAGCGATGCGTACAGACGCACGAGAGGCTTGCCGTCCTTTTCCGCCTGCACCGCGCAGGATTCGCGGATAAACGGCAGCGTATCCATCAGGTTCTCGATATCCACGGGATATACGTTGTAACCGGAAATGATGATCAATCTCTTTTTTCGGCCGGAAAAATAGAAGAAGCCGTCTTCATCCTCATAGCCCAAATCGCCGGAGCGCACCCAGGCGACGCCATCGCCGTCGTAATAGATACCCGCGTCTTTCGGCCCGTCCTCGGTGAGGTATCCCTCCATCAGCGTCGAACCGGAAATCACGATTTCGCCCACCTCGCCGGTGGGCACTTTTTTGCAGTCGTCGTCCCAGATCTCCATACGCAGCCCGTCCAAAGGCCTGCCGATGGAGCCGTCTTTATACACCCAGTTGGTATTGACGCAGCAAACCGAACCGACCTCCGTCAGTCCGTACCCCTGGCGCAGACGCGCGTCGGTGCCGTTG
>JAFRTA010000282.1 GCA_017427315.1 Clostridia bacterium | reverse complement strand
GATTCAGGCTGCTAAAAGAAAAGCAAGGGGTTTCAGAACCTTTGAAGGATATGCTTGTATGATTTATCTTGTCGTTGGTAAATTGAAACTCGATTGTACTCCTTTGTTTCCCTAACTTTTCACGGTTTTAAGAAAAGAACCTTTTTTGATTGGGTATTTACATTTTTTTTGTTTCATGCTATACTAGTTAGAACATTTGTTTTGAGGTATTTTCAATGGATCGATTTGTTCTGCATTCTCCTTTTCAGCCGATGGGCGATCAGCCGCAGGCGATCGAAGAGCTTGTAAACAGTGTGAATAACGGCGCGAGCGAGCAGACGCTGCTCGGCGTTACCGGTTCGGGAAAAACGTTTACCATGGCAAACGTAATTGCCGCCCTGAACCGGCCTACGCTCGTTCTGGCGCACAATAAAACCCTTGCGGCGCAGCTTTGTTCGGAATTCCGTGAGTTTTTTCCAGAAAACGCCGTGGAATATTTCGTTTCCTATTACGATTATTATCAGCCGGAGGCATATATCCCGACAACGGATACCTATATAGAAAAAGACAGCGCGATAAACGACGAAATCGATAAACTCAGGCATTCCGCCACATCTGCGCTTTCCGAGCGGAGAGACGTCATTATCGTCGCAAGCGTTTCCTGCATCTATTCTCTCGGCGATCCGATTGATTATCGGAATATGGTTATCTCGCTCCGGCCGGGCATGCGAAAAGACCGTGATGAGCTCATAAAAAAACTTGTTGAGATTCAATACGAGCGGAACGACGTCAATTTCATTCGAAATAAATTCCGCGTGAAAGGAGATACGGTCGAGATTTTCCCCGTATATACCGATGAATACGCGATTCGCATCGAGTTTTTCGGCGACGAGATTGACAGAATCAGTGAAATCAATCCTTTGACGGGTAAGGTGAATTGTCTGCGAAGTCACGTGGCGATTTATCCCGCCTCGCATTACGTCGTCGGGAGAGAAAAGCTGGAGGCTGCGATTGCGGAGATATACAATGAAATGGTCGAACGCGAAGCGTATTTCCAGCGTGAAGGCAAGCTGATTGAAGCGCAGCGTATCCGCCAGCGCACGGAATACGATATCGAAATGCTGCGTGAAACGGGTTTCTGCAAGGGGATAGAGAACTATTCGCGCGTTATGAGCGGCAGGGCTCCCGGTTCTCCGCCGTATACGCTTCTCCATTATTTCCCGAAGGATTTTTTGCTGTTTGTCGATGAAAGCCACGTAACGCTGCCTCAGGTCCGCGCTATGTACGGGGGAGACAGGTCCAGGAAGGAAAGCCTGATCAACTTCGGATTCCGTCTTCCCTCGGCGTTTGACAACAGACCTTTGACCTTTGACGAGTTTTATGAATTCACGGGGCAGAAGATATTCGTCAGCGCCACGCCCGGCGAATTCGAACGCGAAAAAAGCGCGGTTATCGCCGAGCAGGTGATACGTCCGACAGGACTGCTCGATCCCGATATTTCCGTTCGGCCTACCGAAGGTCAGATGGAAGATATCATCGGTGAAATCAATCTCCGTATTGAGAAAAACGAGAGAGTCCTGATTACGACGCTGACACGCAGAATGGCGGAAAACCTGACCGAATATCTGGAAAAATTCGGTATAAAAGTGAGATATCTGCATTACGACGTGGATACCATCGAACGAATGGAAATCATACGCGACCTGCGTCTCGGCGCGTTCGACGTTCTCGTCGGCATCAACCTTCTGCGCGAAGGGCTCGATATCCCCGAGGTATCGCTCGTTGCGATCCTCGACGCGGATAAAGAAGGATTTTTACGCTCCGAGACCTCGTTGATTCAAACCGTCGGCAGAGCGTCGCGCAACGCCTCCGGTCAGGTTATCATGTATGCGGATTCCGTCACGCCTTCCATGGAACGGGCGATTCGGGAAACGTTGAGAAGACGCAGCAAACAGAAGGATTTCAACGAAAAGAACGGAATCGTTCCCGAAACAATCAAAAAAGACGTGCGTGATATTCTTGAAATATCAACGAAAGAAGAAACGGATAAGAATACGCGCAGAAAGCTTTCGAAGAAGGAAAGAGACGCTTTGATCGATAAGCTTACGAAAGAGATGCACGCAGCGGCGAAAATACTTGAATTTGAACATGCCGCATATCTTCGGGACAAGATTGAAAAATTAAGGCAGGGAAAATAAGTGGCACGGAAAAACCTGATTGTAAAAGGCGCAAGGGAAAACAACCTGAATAGCATCGACGTGACGATTCCCCGGGATAAGCTCGTTGTGTTTACGGGGCTTTCCGGTTCGGGGAAATCCTCTCTTGCGTTCGATACGATATATGCGGAGGGACAGCGCAGGTACATCGAATCGCTTTCTTCTTACGCAAGACAGTTTCTCGGTCAGATGGAAAAACCGGATTTGGACTCCA
This sequence comes from Clostridia bacterium, assembly GCA_017427315.1. Lineage (GTDB taxonomy): Bacteria > Bacillota > Clostridia > Oscillospirales > Acutalibacteraceae > RGIG2774. The sequence goes on along the minus strand of JAFRTA010000282.1, from coordinate 5,693 downwards.
TCGAAGGCCTGTCGCCGGCAATTTCCATCGATCAGAAAACGACGTCGAAGAATCCGCGTTCCACAGTCGGTACGGTAACGGAGATCTACGATTATCTCCGTTTGCTTTATGCGCGCGTCGGCATTCCGCATTGTCCCGTCTGCGGAAGGGAAATCAGGCAGCAGACCGTCGACCAGATCGTGGATCGGATCCTTTCTCTTCCGGAAGGCACGAAATTTCAGGTGCTCGGCCCTATTGTAAAAGGCAGAAAAGGCGAACACGTCAAAGATATCGACTCGGCGCGCCGTTCCGGATATGCGAGAATTCGGATCGACGGAAATATCTACGATTTGTCGGAGGAGATATTTCTCGATAAAAACAAAAAACACGATATCGAAGTGGTTGTGGATCGTCTCGTGATACGCGAGGATATCCGCTCACGGCTGACCGATTCGGTCGAAATCGCCTCGAAGCTTTCCGGCGGCGCCGTCGTTATCGACGTAATCGGCGGGGAAGAGATGCTGTTTTCACAGAATTGGTCCTGTCCGGAACATGGTTTCAGCATAGATGAGCTGACGCCGAGAATGTTTTCTTTCAACAATCCGTCAGGCGCCTGTCCGAAATGCACGGGGTTGAGTTTCTTTATGAAAGTCAATCCGGATCTTGTCATACCGAACAAAAATCTATCCTTGAGCGAAGGCGCGGTTCGCGCGGTCGGCTGGACGACGATGGATAAGGGGACGGTAGCCCGCATGTATTTTGACGGTCTTGCGGAGCATTACGGTTTTTCCGTCGATACGCCCGTCAAGGATCTGCCGAAAAGCGCGATAGACCGCGTTTTATACGGAACAGACGGGGAAAAAATCAAAATGCACCGCAGCGGCGCATACGGTTCTGGGACCTATATCCGTGAATTTGAAGGCGTCATCAATAATCTCGAACGCAGATATCTCGAAGCGACAAGCGAATGGGCGCGATGGGAGATTGAGCAGGTGATGACGGAGGAAAAATGCCCCGTCTGCAACGGCGCGAGACTGAAAAAAGAGATTCTTGCCGTCACGGTCGCCGGAATAAATATCGACGAATTCGTCAATATGTCGGTCAAAAAAGAACTCGCCTTTCTCGAAACAATCAAACTGTCTGCAAGAGATATGATGATTGCGGAACAGATCCTAAAGGAGATAAAATCCCGGTTGAGTTTTCTTGCCAGCGTCGGGCTCGAATATCTGACGCTGTCAAGAGCTTCCGCAACGTTGTCCGGCGGTGAAAGCCAGAGAATCCGTCTCGCTACGCAGATCGGTTCATCTTTGGTTGGCGTTTTGTATATTCTCGACGAACCGAGCATCGGACTGCATCAGCGCGATAACGCCAAACTGCTGAATACGCTGAAGAAGCTCCGGGATCTCGGAAATACGCTGATTGTCGTGGAACACGACGCGGAAACGATGCTGGCGTCGGATTATATCGTCGACATCGGTCCCGGCGCGGGCGTTCACGGCGGCAAGGTCGTATATCAGGGCGACGTAAAAGGGCTGATGAAGTGCAAAGAATCGATAACGGGCCAGTACCTGAGCGGTTTTAAAACGATACCCGTACCGGAATCGAGAAGAAGCGGAAACGGGAAGTTCTTGACCGTACGCGGCGCGCGGGAAAACAATCTGCAGAACATCGACGTCAATATCCCTCTCGGTGAATTCGTCTGCGTAACGGGCGTATCGGGTTCTGGAAAATCTTCTCTTATCAACGAGATCCTGTATAAATATCTTGCGGATATCCTGAACGGCGCCAAGAAGGTTCCGGGTAAATTCGACGGCATTGACGGCGCGGAATATCTCGATAAGGTAATTGATATCGACCAGTCCCCGATCGGCAGAACGCCGCGGTCGAATCCCGCGACGTACACCGGCGTATTCACCGATATACGCAATCTGTTCGCCGCAACGACGGACGCAAAAGTTCGCGGATATAATGCGGGAAGGTTTTCGTTCAATGTCGCAGGAGGAAGATGCGAAGCGTGTCAGGGCGACGGAATCGTTAAAATCGAAATGCATTTTCTCGCCGATATTTACGTGCCGTGTGAAGTGTGTAAGGGCAGACGCTTCAACCGCGAAACGCTGGAAGTGAAATATAAAGGGAAAAACATTCACGACGTGCTTGAAATGACGATTGAAGAAGGCATGAGTTTTTTCCGGGAAATCCCGAAAATCGAGCGTAAGCTTCGCACGCTGTTCGAGGTCGGGCTCGGTTACGTAAAGATCGGCCAGCCGGCAACGACGCTGTCCGGCGGCGAAGCGCAGCGCGTTAAGCTTGCGACGGAATTATCGAAAAGATCTACCGGGAAAACGGTTTATATCCTGGATGAACCTACGACGGGACTGCACGCTGCGGACGTGCATAAACTGATTGACGTGCTGCAGCAGCTCGTGGACGCCGGCAATTCGGTGATCGTTATCGAACATAATCTCGACGTAATCAAAACGGCGGATTATATCGTCGATATGGGGCCGGATGGCGGAGACGGCGGGGGAACCGTTGTCGCGGTCGGAACGCCGGAACAGGTCGCAGACGTTGAAAAGAGCTATACGGGGCAATATCTGAAACGGGTTTTCGGAGGAGAGCGTTTCTGATTGAAAAAACGTTTTGTTTCCCCTGCGGCGCATTCTGTCGATTTTCATAAAAATATGATTTTTACTTGAAAAACCGCAAGCAACGTAATATAATGGTAAAAATGATTACGGAGGTAGATTTTTATGGGAAACGTAACGATTGTCAATCATCCGCTGATTCAGCATAAACTCTCTATTTTAAGAGATAAAGAAACCAGCTCGAAGGATTTCCGTGAACTCGTCAAAGAAATCGCAATGCTGCTTTGCTACGAAGCGACGAGGGATCTTCCGCTGAAAGACGTTGAAGTCGAAACGCCGATGTGCAAAGCGACCTTCAAAAAAATATCTGGCAAAAAACTTGCTTTCGTTCCGATTCTCAGAGCCGGCATCGGCATGGTTGACGGTATGCTTGCGCTTCTTCCCTCTGCGCGCGTCGGCCATATCGGCATGTACCGCGACCCGGAAACGCATAAACCGGTCGAATATTACTGCAAGCTTCCCGCCGACGTGAATGAAAGAGACGTTATCGTGCTCGACCCGATGCTTGCGACCGGCGGCTCCGCAATCGACGCGATTACAATGATAAAGAAGAGAAGCCCGCATTCGATTAAGTTTATCGGAATTATCGGCGCTCCCGAGGGGCTTGAGGCGCTGCAGAGCGCACACCCCGACATCGATATCTATCTTGCGTCCCTTGACGAAAGGCTGAACGAGAACGCGTATATTATTCCCGGTCTCGGAGACGCGGGCGACAGGATCTTCGGAACGAAATAATATAAATATCCCGATAAAAAAAGGCGTTTCGACGCCTTTTTTTATCGGGATGATTCATTTGAATATCCTTCTGATATATTTCCCGAACCGTACGAGATAGAGAACGACGAACCTCGATAACAAAAAATCGTACAATAAAAAGGTAACGTTTGCCATCACAAGCAAAATGGGGACGGTATATTTTTCCAACCATTCCAACCCGTCGAAACCGAGATCCAAATCGACCGGTATTTTGAAAACAAATATTATAATCAGATATACCGAGAGCACCGAAGCGTTGAAAATCAGAAATTTCAGGATATATGCGATCGGTTTCTTCAGTTTGATTTCAATCAGTGATTTCAGTACGGGATAATACCCGAAAAACCCGACGAACATCATCGCCGTCTCTTTATCCGGAAGAATAAACAGGGAAAGCAAAGAAATTACGATATAAGATGTAAATGCCCATTTGCGTCCGATCTCGATTACCATGATCATCAGAACGACGCCTGCGAGCGCCGGAAGGACGAACGTCAGATTCGGAACGATCGACGACAGAAGCATAAGCACCAGTGAAAGGGCGGATATAATGCCGCCGAGAGCAGTCTTTGCACTTTTCCGCACGTCAATTCACCTCAACAGCAGGGAATCAGGTCTCCGCCCAGACTCTCGCAGCAGCAATCTGCGCACAACAGACCGGAGCAGATATTGCAGGCGTCGCATCCGTCGTTATTCCGACGGGTACCGCCGGTGCTGCGATAGCCGCCGCTGCGTTTCTGGAAAACGCTTTCATATGCGTTCTTATATTCCTGATTCTGCGGTTCCATGCGATATGCGGCTTCAAACTCCGTCGAAGCGTTTTCAAGCCAGCCTCGGTGATATAAAACCTGTCCTTTCAAAAAATGCCATTCCGCGGTTTGAGAGGACGCAGGCGTTCCGTTTAACAGCATGTCGGCTTCATCATATCGACCTGCATTGATATACTGCCTGATGTCGTCAAAGGAAGGATTGGAATAAGCGTTATTCGCGCCGTAGCCCGAACTGCTTCTCCCGGCCGAATCATATGCGTTTCCGCGGCCGGCGTCGTATGCCCCGGAAACCGTCGTATTGATGATACTGTCATATGCTTCGTTGAGCTCCTCCATGCGCAGATTATACTGCTCCTGCGGAAGCTCGGAAGCCTGTCTCGCCAATTCTTTATAGGTTTTCTTGACTTGGGCAACGGACGATCCGGGCGATAACCCCAAAACTTCATAAGGATCTCTCATGTCTTTACCCCCTTATATTTCATTTTGATTCTGTCTGTTTGTTCCTCGAGGCCGAGAATGACGATATTGTCCGTAATCGCAGTGTAATTCTTTATTTCACAGCGCCGGTATGCTTCCTGCGCGGCGGCGGCTGTGAGCTCGAGGACGGGAATAAATTCGTCGACCGCCTGTTTCATCGTTTCTTCGTTTATCTGAAATACGCTGATAAAAGGGTTGAAATTCTTTTTTTTCAAATCTTTTTCGATGTCGTCCGCTGCGTCGGACAGATACACGAATCTGCCGAGACAATATCCGAAGCGTGCAAAAGCAGCCTTGTTTTCGGTTTCGCAGAGCTGCGCGGCTAGTTGTGAAAAGAATCTGCCGGAAGGCTCCGCGGATGCGTCTACGCCGGTCCGGGGGTCATTCTCCGTGCGGAACTGAAAGTAAAAATACGAACGCGTCATATCGTACAGGGCAGAATTGAGCCGTTTGGCTTTGCGGAACTTAAATAACACAAACGGAAGAAGCAATACACTGAGAGCTTTTTCGAAGAACGATCCGTCCTGCAGATTGTCGCGAAGCTTGAACCATGCGAGGATTACGGTTAAATCGGCGGCAAAAGCCATGCGTTCCTGTGCGTTTTTCGCTTTGATGCACTTTTTGAACGGGAATACAGCGCAGCGCTTTTTTTGAAACGCGCAGGCAGCCCCGTCTGCGGCGAGAGAAAAAATCGCAAAAAACGTCGCGTCATAGCTTAATAACATCCGGGCGGAAGGCCCGTATCTTTTCGCAAGCGTATCGCAAAGCGTGCAGTAAAAAGCGCGATAAGCTTCATAGTCCTTAATCTTTAATTCCGGTTTGCTGATTCTGATATACCCGTACACGATTCTCAACTCAAATAATTATTTATATTATTATAAGACAAGCGGCAAATAAATTCTTGAAAAATATGTAAATTTAGGATTTGTTTGAATATACAAAAAGGGGCTGTTGCAGATACGAAAAATCTGCAGCAGCCATCTTTCATTTTTTTAATTTTTTCAAGAGAAAACACGGTTTTGCAAAAATGTTCATAACCTGTTGAATGCAAAGCACGGCGTCTGGG
>JAFRTA010000004.1 GCA_017427315.1 Clostridia bacterium | reverse complement strand
TACTACTGGTATCTTCTCGACCTCACCTTTTACGACGGTCTGGACGATTTTTTCGCGAAAAACGAAGGCGCGTTTTTCTATTTTTCAACGAAAGCAAAAAACAGATACAGCGACGTGCGCTATCCCGACAAGGCGTATCTGGTATTCGGCAAGGAGACCAGGGGACTGCCGGAAAGCCTGCTGTATGCGAATCCCGACACGTGCGTGCGTATCCCGATGCTCGACGAGGCGCGCAGTCTGAACCTTGCGAATTCCGTCGCGATCGGCGTATACGAAGCGCTGCGGCAATGGGATTTTCCCGCACTCGAATGCCGCGGCGAATTAAGAGACTATCACTGGGATTGAAGGAGGCGCTCCGCAGAATGAAAAAACCGGGGAAAAGAATCGCGGCGGTCCTTTCGGCGCTGCTCGCTTTCGCATTTATCTGTCCGACGGCGTTCGCCGCGGTCGGCGATATCAACGGCAACGGAAAACTGCAGGCGGCGGACGCGCGCGTCGTGCTGCGCTACAGCGCGCGGCTCGAAACGCTCTCCGGCGCGCAGCTCCGCCGCGCCGACGTCAGTTACGACGGCAGAGTCAACGCCGCCGACGCGCGGCTTTTGCTGAAAGCGTCCGCCCGTTCAATCAGTCTGGAGAACTTTTATCAATACAGCATGACGGCAGTTTATACCGACGCCTCCGGCAGGTCTGCGACGCTGGAAACCGCGTGGCAGAACGGCAGAATTTATATCCGGATCAACGCGGCGCGCGCGCTGGTCTACGACTCCGGCGCCGAAACGGTGGCAATCGTCGACGACGCCGCGAGGCGGTACCGGCTGCTCTCTTTCCGTGAGTTTTGCGCGGCGTATCCCGAGAACGCGGGTTTTTTTGAAAACGACGGCGCGGCGCTGCGTTTTTCCGGACTTCTTCCCACGCCCCTTGCGCTGGAAGACCAGGGCTTCTCGCGGGCCGAAGACCGCGGCGGCGCGGTATATTACAAAGCATATCCGGGCGGTTACCAGCGATACGCTTTCAACGCTTCGATGCTGCCGACGAAGTGCGAATCCTGCTATAACGGCGCGCAGCAGACGCTTGACATCCGCAGCTTCTCCGCCGATCCGACGCCGCTGTTCACCGAATACCTGAATTACACGAAAAGCTGAAAGGACGGTCCGGATGAAGCATTATCACGGCGCGTTCACCCAGTACCGCGCGAAAATATACGACGGCGAAGACGCGCGTTCCGCTCGCTGCGCCGCGGCGCTGCCCGACGGTTCTTTTCTCGCCGCGGGCGGCGGGAAGCTTTACCGTTTCACCGAAAACGTCCTTTTGCCCCTGTCAGATATCCCCGACCCGGCGCGGTCGGTGTCCGTCCGGGACGGAAAAGTACTCCTCTGCGCGGGCAATTCCGTCTTCGAGGACGTGCTCGGCACGCGCAGGGAGACCGTCTTCGACGAACCGGTCCTCGATGCGGCGCCGACCGACGACGGTCTTCTCTGGGTCCTGACGGAAAAAGCGCTGTACCGCGTGCAGGACGGTGAGGCGGAAAATACGAACGACGCGCCGCCCGGCGCGAAGCAGATCGACGCGCGGCGGGGCGAAAAGGTCTTCTGCGCCTGCAGATGCGGACTTTTCGCAAAGAAGGGAAAACGCCGCCACTGGGCGGAGCTGACGAGCGAATGGAGCGGACTTGCGTCCGACGACACGCGGTGCGTGCGGCTGGACGGGCTCGGGTTCATCTGGACGGGTACCGCGAAGGGCGTATGCGTCTGGGACGACGGGAACGAATGGCGCACGCCGGAGAACACCTCGAATCTGCCCGCGGCGCCCGTCAACGATATGTATTTCGCCGCCGACGGCGCGAAATACTTCGCCTGCGATACGGGGATCATCATTCTGAAAAACGGAAAGCTGCGGTACCTGACCTATCGCCGATGGCTCCCCTCGCCGAAGGTGCGCACGCTCGCCGTGAACGATAACGGCGATATCCTCGCGCTGACGGACGCGGGCGCGTCGCTGATCACGGCGGTGACAATGACGCCGGAACAGAAAGCGGACTATTTTGACGCGCTGACGGAAAAATACTTTCTGCGGGAGGACGGCTGGTGCGTCTCCCGCCGGCTGACGAAACCGGGCGACCTCGACAGCGGTTTTCTGCGGGCGACCGACAACGACGGATTATACACGGGGCTTTACGCCGCGGCGCAGAGCTTCCGGTATGCGGTCACGGGCGACGAAACCGCGAAAAAGCGCGCGCGGCGCGCGGTCGACGCGCTGATAAAGCTGACGCAGATCACCGGCATCCCCGGCTTCCCCGCCCGGGCGATCCGCTACGCCCACGAGCCGGACTTCGGCACGGGCGATCGGCGGGAATGGCATTTTACCGACGAGACGAAACAGGTCGAATGGAGGGGAGAGACCTCCTCCGACGAGATCACCGGGCACCTGTACGGGTTCGCCGTCTATTACGACCTGTGCGCGGATGACGGCGAAAAAACGCGCGTCGCCGCCGCCGTGCGGGCGATCGTCGACCATATCATCGGACACGGCTGGCACCTCGTCGACACGGACGGCGCGCCGACGACCTGGGGCAACTGGGCGCCGGAGTCCATCAACGGCGACGGAAAATGGATCTTCGAGCACGGGATCAACTCGCTGGAGATCCTGTCGTATCTGCTCACCGCATATCACGTTTCCGGAGACGAAAAATACAAAACGGCGTTCCTGACGCTCGCGCGGGAACACCATTATCTGCTCAACGTGATGAATTACAAAACGCGGGACGCCCACGTCTGCCACATCGACGACCAGCTCGGCTTCAACGCGGTGTACGCGCTGCTGGAATACGTCTCGGAGCCGGATATCCGCAGCATCGTGCAGATGGGGCTTGCCGACCACCGGGAATACGAACGCGCGGAGCGCACGCCGCTTTACGAATTCGTATACGCCCGCTTCACCGGCGACTGCGGCGGCGTATCCGACGCGGCGCGGACGCTTGCGGAAATGCCCCTCGACCTCGCGAACTGGCCGGTATGGAACAGCCACATCCCGGGGCTCGAATGGGACCGTGAGCCGGAAAAATACGGCAATCCCCCGCATCTTGCCGAGCCCCTCTCCCGCGAGATCGCCCCGATCTGCGGCGGCGCGGGCAACCCCATGTTCTGCGACGCGGGCAGCGACGAATTCATTCTGAAGGCCGAAAGCAACGGACTGTTCGACAAGGTGTCCCTCGCGTGGCATAACGGTCTTTCCGCCCAGAACCCGCTGATCTACCTGTAGCCCTACTGGGCCGGCCGGTATTTCGGGGTGCTGGGGGATTAAATCCTGATTTAGCGGGATGTTTCGCGGCGGCGGGCACACGTGGTAGCACGGCGCACCCGCGCCGTCTCTGATTTCGATGCGACGGTTATGACCTTCTAAAAGAATGTAAACCTACCTCGCAACGAAATCAATACAATGCTTGCGAAAGCAAGCCACCACGCAGATACTCAAGTATTGCCGCGGCTTTTCCCGACTTTTTTTGAATTGTGATGCCCTTACGGGCATATCTAGTTCATTTATGACGAAGAAAAGTCTCTGCCTTTTCTAAAGGTCGATATTTCGTCATAAATGAGAGACGGCGCAGGTGCGCCGTGCTACCCCAGTGTGCCCAACGCCCCGACAAATCAGAATTTACTAACATAACTATGTTCCATCCAACCAAATCCATTCTCTCACTTCTCACCCTCGCTCTGGTTTTCAGTCTCCTCCTCCCCTCCTGCGGCAGGCGGACGTCGGCAGAAACAAACGAAACGCGCTCCCCCGGCTACGGCGTATTCATCGGCGCGGAGCGCGAACGGCTCTTCGAAATCATGGAAAACCGCGGCGATCTCCGCCTCGCGGTGATCGAGGGGCAGGAGTTTTCCGCGGGGGATATCCGGGAATTCAAAAAGAACGGCAGACGGATCTACAGTTATCTGAACATCGGCTCCGTCGAGACTTATCGCGATTATTTCGACCGTTTCCGGGCGGATCTTCTCGGTGAATACGAAAACTGGCCGGACGAGTTCTGGATCGACGTTTCCGATCCGGACTGGCAGCGCTTTATCGCCGACGAGATCGCGGGCGGACTGATCGGCAAGGGGATCGACGGCTTTTTCATTGACAACTGCGACGTGTATTACCACTATGAACGGCGGGAGATCTTCGACGGGCTGACCGCGATCCTCGCCCGTCTGCGGGAATACGGCGCGCCGCTGATCATCAACGGCGGGGACGTATTCGTCTCGAAGCTGCTGGCGGACGGCAGGACGGAGCTGATCGACGGCGTGAATCAGGAATGCGTCTTCACCCGCATCAAAAACTACGAAAAAGATATCCTCGGGAAACAGAACAGGAGCGAGACCGCGTATTTTACGGAATACCTCGATTCCGTCTCCTCCGCGAGCCTGCGGGTATATCTGCTGGAGTACACGACGGACCCGGCGCTTATGAAAAAGATCGCCGATCACTGCGACCGGCGGGGATTTGGTTTCTATATCTCAGACTCGAAAGAGCTGGACGGGAACACAAGGACCGGCCATAAGGGGCCGTAAGCGTATCGCCGCCGCTCCCGCACGCGAAAAGGAGGTTCATCGTCATGGGACTCTCGACCTGCACTCTCCATATCGGCGGAGTCGATCGCGCCGCCGTTGAAACGCTGCTGCCGGAAGGAATTCTTCTGCGCGAGGGCAACCCGCCGTGGATCGGCGTTATCCCGGCGAAAGCGCCGCCGGAGGATGCGCGGGCGCAGCTTGAACGGCTCGCGAAAGCATTAACAAAAGACAAAGACGGCGCAGCGGCGCTGTTGTTCGATTATTTTGACGACGAGCTTTTTGAATGCCGTTTTCTGCTGAACGGAGGAAGCCGGGCCTCGTGCCGCAGCGACGGTTCCTGGGCAAAGCTCTGCAAACAGCTCGGCGCGTTCTTCGGCGACGAACTGCCGCAAAAGGCATCCCGCTTCGCCGCGCGCTGCACAGATCTGTCGGAGCAGACAGAACTTCTGGAGCAGACCGTAGGCGCCGCCCTGTTGGACGACGGAGAAGCAGAACCCCGCAGGGTCCCCCGCGGCGACGGCGTGATACAGAGGATCAAAGCCCGCGAGGCCGCCCTGCGAAAAAGACCGAACACGTCAAAGCTCACTGAGCTTGAAATCGCGGATTGGCCGGAGGATTGCCGTTCGCGATATGCACTGTATCGGATCCTGTCGGAAAAGGGCGATTACTGCTGTCTGAAGCATTTGCTTGAAATCAGCGTTTTCCCGCATCATCCGGGCGTCGCTTTTTGCTCTTACAACGACCATTCCTTTTCCGATTGGCAAAAGAACGTAACGGATCATATGCTGCTGTATTCCGGCGATTCCGGCAAGCTTACCGACACGGTATTCTGCGGCGAGCAGCCGCGCCGTCCGGTATGGATCACGAAACAGAATGAGCCCGTCGTAATGTTTCAGCACGTATGCCGTGACGACGCTGCGCCGGACTCTTTCCGCAGGGAATTCGGCTCGGCGTATATCGCGTGCATCGGGAACGACGGCGCGGAACGCTGGCGGTTTTCACCCGATCCGGAAAAGGGACGGCTGGATCTTTGCGATGTTTCCCCTGAGGGGATCGTTACACTGTCCGTTTCGCGGCATGATCCGTCGGAACCGTATAACGTCTCCACGGAGATTTACCGCATCGACGGAGAAACCGGGCGGCTGCTGCTGACGCGCGGATTCCCCGCCTCGGAAAATCTGCGCGACCTGGTCGCCCCGGACGGGTTCGACGGTTTTCTTTACGCAACGCCGAAAAAAGAGCTCGTCCTGCTGGACGGATCTCTGTGCGAAACTGCGCGCCTGACCGATTTCGGCCGGCATTTCGTCCACTGCCATGATTTTTCCGCAGGCTGCTGTCTTCGGCAGGACGGTCCCCGTCCGCCGGTTCGCATCCTCGATCTGAGAACGTCGGAGTGGTCGCAGACGGATCTTGAAATACCCTGCTATATCGACCTGCGTTTGCCTGACGGGCGGCTGATCGGTGTTAACGAAGCCGGGACGCGGCTGACGGTGTTCGATCCGTCGGGACGAGTCACCGCCCGTTGTAAAGTTCCCGGGAGTATCTGCAGGGTCTTTACCGAAGACGGCCGCGTCTTTATCGAGGAAATGCGAGGAGCGATGACGAACCTGCTCGCTCTTACCACCGCCGAAAACCTGCGCAATACGACGGGGCATATCTGGCGGCTTGACGATTGCTGAAAGGGGCAAGTAAATTCTGATTTATCGAGGCGTTCACGCCTCGATAAATCAGAATTTACATCACTGTAAAGGATCCCGAATATGTATAAAATCTGTTTCGTCTGCCACGGCAACATCTGCCGCTCGCCGATGGCGGAATTTATTATGAAAGAGCTGGTAAGGCGCGCCGGGCGGGAGAATGAATTTTTCATCGTCTCCGCTGCGACGCATACGGAAAATATATGGGACGGCGGTTCAAGTCCGATTTATCCGTACGCGCTGACGCAGTTAAAAAAGCACAAAATCCCGTATACGAAAAAATACGCCGCGCTGCTGACGCGGGAGGACTACGGCAGATACGATCTTTTCCCCTGTATGGACGACGAAAACATGCGCCACATGAGACGCATCTTCGGCGGCGATCCCGATGGAAAGCTGCACAAGCTGCTCGAATACGCCGGCGAGACGGGCAACGTCTCCGACCCGTGGTACACCCGCGATTTCGACCGGGCGTACGAGGATATCCTGCGCGGCTGCGAGGCGTTGTTGGATAAATTCTGATTTATCGCTCTGCGATAAATCAGAATTTCGGATATCGGGTATCGGATCTCGTGGATCGTGCTTGTAAATTTTATTATTACTCTCTATAGGTATTGACAGCGTTAATTCTTTGATTTGAGTCGCGGTTTCGGCACGATATCCGATCCCCGATCCCCGATATCCGCGGAGGGTGTCAGCCCGATAAATCAGAAATAATCCCCCGAAAGGACAGATCACTATGGACCTGATCAAAACCCTCTGCGCGGAATTCTCCGTAAAAACGGAGCATATGCAGAACATCATCGCGCTCATCGACGACGGAAACACGATCCCGTTCATCGCCCGCTACCGCAAGGAGATGCACGGCTCCTGCGACGACCAGAAGCTGCGTGAGATCGCGGACCGTCTGCAATATCTGCGTAATCTCGAAAAGAAGAAAGCGGACGTTTCCGCCGCGATCACCGAGCAGGGCAAAATGACCGACGAAATCGCGGAATCGATCGCCGCAGCAGAAACGCTCGCCGCGCTTGAGGACGTTTACCGTCCCTTTAAACAAAAGCGCCGCACCCGCGCCACCGTCGCAAAAGAGAAAGGTCTCGAACCGCTCGCCGAACTGATATTAAAACAGCAGCGCGGCAGCGCGCCGCCCGAAATCCTCGCGCGGGAGTTCGTCGACCCCGAAAAGGGCGTGGAGACGGCGGAGGAAGCCCTCGCGGGCGCTTCCGATATCATCGCCGAGCAGATGTCCGATTCCCCGGAAATCCGCAGGGAGCTTAAAAACCTCATCCAAAACCGCGGCAGGATCGTCAGCAGGACGAAAACGCAGGATGACACGGTTTACCGGATGTATTACGACTACGGCGAGGCGGTCTCGCGCATCCCGCCGCACCGCATTTTAGCGATCAACCGCGGCGAGCGGGAGGACGTGCTGCGCGTATCGCTCGAGGTCGACGAGGCTGCGGCGCTGAACGTCTTTTACCGTCCGTATATCCGGCGCGACAGCGTTTTCGCCGACTTCCTGAAGGCGACTGCGCAGGACAGTTTTGCGCGCCTCGTATTTCCCTCGGTGGAGCGGGAGATCCGGAACGATCTGACCGAAAAGGCGGACGAGCAGGCCATCAAAATGTTCGGACAGAATCTCAAACCTCTGCTGATGCAGCCGCCGGTCAAGGGCAAGACCGTGCTCGCGGTCGACCCGGCGTACCGCACGGGCTGTAAGCTGGCGGTCGTCGACCCCAACGGCAAGGTGCTCGACACGGGCGTGATCTACCCCACTCCGCCGCAGAACAAAAAAGAAGAAGCAGCCGTCAAAGTCAAAGCCCTCATCAAAAAGCACGGCGTCGACTGCATCTCGATCGGCAACGGCACCGCTTCGAAGGAGGCGGAGATCTTCATCGCCGACACGATCCGCGAATTCGGCGGAAGGGTGACCTATATGGTCGTCAACGAGGCGGGCGCGTCCGTTTACTCCGCGTCGAAGCTCGGCGCGCAGGAGTTCCCGCAGTTCGACGTGTCGCTGCGCTCGGCGGTCTCCATCGCGAGACGCCTGCAGGATCCCCTCTCGGAGCTTGTGAAGATCGATCCCGAAAGCATCGGCGTCGGGCAGTATCAGCACGACCTGCCGCAGGCGCGGCTCAAAGAATCCCTGCGCGGCGTGGTCGAGGACTGCGTGAACGCGGTCGGCGTGGATCTGAACACCGCGTCGCCCTCGATTTTACAGTACGTGGCGGGCGTGACCGCCGCGACGGCGAAAAACATCGTCGCCCACCGTGACGAAAACGGCGCGTTCGCGTCGCGCGCGGAGCTGAAAAAGGTCAAGGGGCTCGGGCCCAAAGCGTACGAGCAGTGCGCGGGCTTCCTGCGCATCCCCGGCGGGAAAGAGCCGCTCGACAACACGGGCGTGCATCCCGAATCCTACGGCGCGGCGAAAAAGCTGCTCTCGCTCGTCGGCAAAACAGACGCGCTGCTTTCGGGCGGCGTGCCCGGGATCGAGCAGGCGGTCAGTGCCGAAGGCGCGGAAAAAGTCGCCGCCCTCTGCGGCGTAGGCGCGCCGACGATCGAGGATATCGCGGCGGAGCTCGCGAAGCCCGGCAGGGATATCCGCGATTCGCTCCCGCAGCCGACGCTGCGCACCGACGTGTTGAGCATGGAAGATCTGAAAGAGGGCATGACGCTCAAGGGCACCGTGCGCAACGTGATCGACTTCGGCGCGTTCGTGGATATCGGCGTGCACCAGGACGGCCTCGTGCACATCTCGCAGATAACCGACCGGTATATCAAGCACCCCTCGGAAGTATTGAAGGTCGGCGACACGGTCGACGTGAAGGTGCTGTCGGTCGACGCTGCGAAGAAGAGGATCTCGCTGACGATGAAATTCTGAATTATCGGGCTGACGCCCTCCGCGGATATCGGGGATCGGGGATCGGATATCGTGCCGAAACCGCGGCTCAAATCAAAGAATTAACGCTGTGAATACAATAAAAACGAACAATAAAATTCACAAGCACGATCCACGAGATCCGATATCCGATACCCGAAATTCTGATTTTACGGCTTCGCCGTAAAATCAGAATTTATTGACACTTTCCGAAAAACGTGCTATGATATTTGCGCAAAGGATGTGATATTATGAAAGCCTTATATAAAATCGGCGTGGCGGTCTGCGCGCTGGCGATCTTCCCGGTGACGGTCTTCGCGCCGTTCTTCAAGCTCATCATCACGACGGATATCGCCTCATTTCTGTCCAAAGAAAGCCAGATCATCGTCGACGATTCCTATTCGCTGCGGCAGCTCTACGATCTGTACCTGCAAAACCGGGAAACGCTGTCTACCTCCGGTTTTTCGCTTTCCGCCCTGCCCGAAAACGTTGTCAGCGCCCTTCGCATCCCCGCGATTGTATTCCTTGCGCTGTTCGCGCTCACGATTATCTGCGCCGTACTTCTGCTCTTCATCGGTCTGTTTTCAAAACAGCGGCGCGGGCCGGTCATCGTCTCCGTAATCGGCGCAGCGTCCGCGCTGGGCATGAACATCGCCTTCGATAATTTCGCAAAGCCCCTGATTAAGGGAACCGTTACGGTCAAGGATATCTTCGGCGAAGAGATGATTTCAAAAATCTCCGGCGGCATGTCGACGCTCGGCGAAGCGATTCAGTCGATTTTCGGCAATTCCAACCAGCTCATCGACATTCGTCTGTTCTCTTTAAGCGCCGCATACGTATTCATTATCCTGCTGTTTGTCGCCGTTCTGCTGATTACCGTATTCTATACGTTCGCAATCTGGGACAAACAGAACTGAACCGCCCCTGCAGACCGGTCGATACGTCTTTTTCTTCCGACAAAAAAATGAAGCCTCCGCGAGCGCGGACGCTTCTTTTTTTTCGGCTCGGCGGCAGAACCGCGCAGAACGGACCGTTACCATAACCGCGCGGCACGGCCGAAGGTGAGACGGCAGGCGCGGACAGACGGGAACGTGCGGAAAATGTCCCCCGTTCCAAGCCCGTCGGCCGGATCCCGCGGTGCTTTCAGTTTTTTATATTCTTCTGCATTTTCTCTTGAATTACGGACGGTTCTGCGGTATAATGAATCCGTAAAAAAATGTTTCGGGAGGAAAACAAAATGTTAGTATCCGCAAAAGAAATGCTCACCAAGGCCAAGGCCGGCCATTACGCCGTCGGCCAGTTCAACATCAACAACCTCGAGTGGACAAAAGCGATCCTGAAGACCTCGCAGGAGATGAACTCCCCCGTGATCCTCGGTGTATCCGAAGGCGCGGGCAAGTATATGTGCGGTTTCAAGACCGTCACCGAAATGACGAAGGCGATGATCGATTTCCTCGGCATCACGGTTCCCGTGGCGCTGCACCTCGACCACGGCACCTACGAAGGTGCGAAGGCGTGCCTTGACGCGGGCTTCTCCTCGATCATGTTCGACGGCTCGCATTATCCCATCGAAGAGAATATCGAAAAGACCAAGGAGCTTGTCGCGCTCGCCCATTCGATGGGCCGCTCCATCGAAGCGGAGGTCGGCTCCATCGGCGGCGAGGAAGACGGCGTGATCGGCATGGGCGAGGTCGCGGACCCCGACGAATGCAAAATGATCGCCGATCTCGGCGTGGATATGCTCGCGGCGGGCATCGGCAACATTCACGGCAAATATCCCGAAAACTGGCCCGGCCTGCGCTTCGACGCGCTGGACGCGATCCAGCAGAAGACCGGCGCGATGCCCCTCGTGCTGCACGGCGGCACGGGCATCCCCGCGGATATGATTCGAAAGGCGATCTCCCTCGGCGTTTCCAAAATCAACGTCAACACCGAGTGCCAGCTTTCCTTCGCCGCGGCGACGAGAAAGTATATCGAAGAGGGCAAGGACCTCGTCGGCAAGGGCTTCGACCCGAGGAAGCTGCTCGCCCCCGGCGCCGAAGCAATCTGCGCGACCGTCAGAGAAAAGATCGAGCTGTTCGGCTCGGCGGATAAAGCGTAAACGAAAGAACAAAAAAGCGGTTTTCCCGAAAAGGAAAACCGCTTTTTCTATTGTCGGATTTATTGCTGCGGGGGCTGCTGATTCGGATCATAGGGCGGATATTGCTGCGCACCCGGAGCCGAATAGGGCTGCTGGGGAGCGGCGTACTGCGCGCCGGGATCGTACTGCGGCTGCTGCGGCATCGGATTATACTGCGGCGCGGCGTACTGCGCGCCGGGATCATAACCCGTCGCCCCGCCGTTTGCCGCCGCCATCAGTGCGGTGGAAATTTTCTCCGGCAGGTCGTTCTGATTCACGGCGCCGACGATACCGGTAATGAACGGGACGAGACAGAAGAACCAGCCGATTGCGATCGCGATGATCTTGTTCGTCCACTCGTGGTCGATATTCACGTTGAGCTGCGTGCCGTTGATGAGCATCAGGGTAACGCGGCATTCCAGACCCAGACCGACTACGTTCTTGAAGCCGTCGCGGTCCCGCTTAACGGTCATCGTCGCGCTTTCCGGCCCCATAATCGAAGTCAGGATCTCATACCCCTGCGACTGCAGATTCTGTGCGGCTCCGCCCACGATCTGATTAATGTCGGTTCCCGCGGCAACGGGAATCATTTTTGTGACAGCCATTGAAAAACACTCCTTAATGTTTTATATATCACGCCCTCCGCGGGGCGAAAATATACGATTTCCGAGCCGGCGAACATCCGCGCGAGCCAGACGATAAAAAGAACCGCACAGAACCCGAACGCCACGGCGTAACAAAACCTTCTGTTTTTACGCTTCCAGAGAAGAAGGCCGGCGGCGACGGGAAGCAGGAATACCGCCGGATGCAGACGGAACGCGTCGGCAAAATCCAGGCGAAGACAGGCAAGAAGGGCTCTCGATATCCCGCAGGACGGGCAGGAAACGCCGGTAAAAAACCGGATCGGACAGCCAATCGAAAGATACAGCGCGGCAACGCAGCCTGTCGTGATCACCGCCGCAAGAATGCGTTTTCGCCGTCCGTCCATGTCTTCCCCTCTTTTTTTATTATTATATCAAGATTTTTGCAAGGTGTCAACGAAGAAATTCTGATTTCACGGCTTCGCCGTGAAATCAGAATTTACAGCATCACCGGCTGCACCTGCCGGCCCTCCAGCGCGGCGGCGAGCGTTTCGGCAGTCCTGGAAAAATCCGCAACGACGGAATTCGGTTTTTCCTGCGGGTCGTCCTGCCGGAAGGGAACGAAAAAGACGTTTTTCCGGTTTTTCAGCGCGCCGATATTCGCCGCCGCCGCGGCGAGCGCGTCGTTGGTCGAAACCGCGATTACCACGGGGCGCTGATTGCGCAGATGGGACTTCGCCGCCAGCGTCACGGGCGTATCGGCGACGCCTGCGGCGAGCTTTGCGGCGGTATTGCCCGTACAGGGGCAAATCACCAGCGCGTCAAGCAGTTTTTTCGGACCGATGGGCTCCGCCTGCGGGATTGTATGAATGATTTCGTTCCCCGTGATGCGGCGCAGCTCGCTTCGGAAAAACGCGCCGGAACCGAAACGCGTATCCAGCTCGTAAGCGTTAAAGGACATAATGGGAATGATGCGGTATCCCCGTTCGCACAGGTCGGTCAGCGTCTCCAGCGCGCGGCGAAAGGTGCAGAACGACCCGGTCAGGGCAAATCCGACGGTTTTATTCATAAGGGTTCTCCTTTTTATTCAGATATTTTTCCGCACAGGCGGCAATAATCCGCCCCGCGGAATCCGCGGCGACGCGGCCGGGTATCCCCGGCGCTTTGATCACGCGGAGATTTTTTTGCGCCGCAGCCTCGAAATCGATGCCGAACGGCGCGGAGGATATTTCCAACAGCAGCGCGTCGGACGGCAGGGCGCCCAGCGCGTCCGCGCCGATTACCCGCGCGGGCACGGTATTGATTACCGCGTCGAACTGCGGCGCGGCGGACACAAGCGCGTCGAACGGGATCGCGGCGCAGCCGTCCGCACGGGCGCTCTCCCGGGCTTCTTTTTTCCGCGCGGCGACCGTCACGGAGGCGCCGACCGTTTTCAGCAGCCGCGCGATCGCTTTGCCGCTCGCCCCGTACCCCGTAATCAGATAAGACGCGCCTCTGACCGCCCGCGGCGTGTGAGCGATCAGGAGCCCGAGCACGCCTTCGGCGGTCAGCTCCGCGTTTTTCAGCGTAAAATCCGCGTCGCGGTAATAATCGCAGAATGCGACGGCGCGCACCTCGGGCGACTGCGTGAGAGCGGGCGGCAGGATCCCGCCGATTACGACGCGCGCATCCCGCAGAAGCGCCGCCGCGGCGCCGATATCGAGCCGCAGGCTCGAAGCGGGCGCGTTGAGGAAGCCCGCGCGAAAAACGGGCAGGGGCAGAAGCGCCGCGTCGGCGGCGCGGATTTTTTCGGAAAACGACGGGATATCGTCGCTTTCACCCTCCGTCAGCGCGTAAAAGATATCGAATCCGTCCTCGCGGAGCGCCTTCGCCGCATAAAGCTGACGCGCGTCTCCGCCGCAGACAAGTATTTTCATGCGAATGATCCCCTTTTGCGTTCATTCATTTTCATTTTACGCCGCCGCCGGAAAATCGTGACAGCCGCAACTTGTATT
>JAFRTA010000281.1 GCA_017427315.1 Clostridia bacterium | reverse complement strand
GAATTTACAGACTCGAGACTCAAGACCCGAGACCCAAGATACAGACTTAAAGTCTGTGCGACTTGGTAAAAACTGAGATAACTCGCGGCTTCTTTATCGTTATCCTGCGTAGATTCCAACACCTCGGGACTCGGGTCTCGGAACTCGGGACTTAAATTCTGATTTATGCGCTTGCGCATAAATCAGAATTTACCTCGTCAGTCTTCTTGCCCAGCTCCCGAAATTCACCTTGATAAAGATCGGCACGCCCTTGAAGATCTGGTCCGCGTTGAGGCAGAAGATCACCGCCGCGGCGGGGGCGTTCCATTTGAACGCAAGCAGCGCCGCCAGCGGGAGCACGATCACCCAGATGCTGACGATATCCAATATCAGCGGGAACCGCGTGTTGCCGCCCCCGCGGATGATCCCGACGTTGGTTGGCATCTGATACGCCATGCCCGCGATCGAGATGGCGAGAATCTTCAGGAACCGGTCCGCCAACGCCCGTGTTTCGGGAGAGAGGTCGTAGAACGACAGGAAAGGGATCCGCGCGAAAAACAGCACGATCCCGGATATGATACCTCCGCAGGCAAACAGGATCTGCAGGGTGCGGGCGTACGCTTTCAGTTTCTTTTCATCCCCTTCGCCCACGGTCTTGCCGATGATGAAGCTCGCGGCGCTGGCCTCGCCCACCGCTCCGGCTTTCACAAGGGTATACAGCGGGTTCGCCACGTTTCCGGCGGTGTACGCCGCATCGGAAATATGCCCCATAATCGCGTTCTGCGTCGCGGTATTCAGGCCCCATAACCCGTTCACCAGCAGGATCGGCGACGCGACGCGCAGATAATCCCGAAGAAGCAGCCGGTCGCGCCGCAGGATATCCTGCGGCCGCAGATTCAATTTTTTTTCTTTTACCGCTATGTATATCAGAAGAATGATAAGCTCCGCGATCCGCGACGCGATCGTGCCGATCGCCGCTCCGGTAACACCCAGCCGCGGCGCGCCGAAGCGCCCGTGAATCAGCGGATAATTGATCGCGCAGTTGATTGCCAGCGTCGACGCCGCGAGCACCGGCGCGATCTTCACGACCCCCACCGACCGCAGGATTCCCAGGAGCACCTGCGTCACGGCAAAGAAAAGGAACGACCAGCGCACCGTGCGCAGATAAACCATTCCTTCCCCGATGATCGGTTCGCTGTCGGTGAACAGAGAGACGATCCCGCGCGGAAAAACGCTCACCAGCGTAAACAGCACGCCGCAGAGATAAAGCCCCATACGCATCGCATGGGCTGCGACGGTCTTGATGGGTTCCGTCTGTTTTTTGCCGAAATACTGGCTGCCCAGCACCACGACGCCTTCGCCGACGGCGATCAGCAGATTATAATAAAGGAACTGAACCTGATTTACCGCCGACGCGCCGGACAGCGCGGTTTCACTGTAGCTGCCCAGCATCACGTTGTCCGCAAGGTTCACCGAGAACGTCAGTACGTTCTGCAGGATCAGCACCGCGGACATGGAAAAGAATTTTTTGTAGAATGATTTTTCCCTGACCATTCTTTCACCCGCCTTTTTTGAAATAGCATATCGCGGGATAAATGTCAACAAATACTGATTTATCGCAAAGCGATAAATCAGTATTTACACGTCATCACGCTTCTCGGCGGGAGCTTCACGGCTTCGCCCTTTTCGGCCTTGCTTTCGGCAAGGTCGCTTTCTTTACCGGTCGTGTAAAGCGCCATATCCGCCGGGGCAAAGAAGAACTTCGGGCGCTCGGACTCGTTCGCAAGGATCACGACGGTCTCCCTGCCCGCCGCGAAGCCGACCGAAAGCACCTCTTTGTCGCCGGTTTTCACTTCGACGCGTTTTGCGCCGCAGGGGATATACTTCGAAAAATTGCCCGTGACGAAATACCGCTTCGTCAGGTCGAAACGGGTCCCGTCCTCCGGGTCGAAATAGATCAGTCCGTCGCAGTAATCGTAATTCGAGCAGGCGATCCAGTGGCTCCACGCGGTCACGTTCATCACGGTCAGGTCCTCGATGATCACGCGCGCCGTGACGAGCGCGGAATCCATGCCGTAATCCCTGCCGCCCTGCATATGGCACCATTCGCTCATTTTCAGCGGTACGTCGGGATAATGCCGGTCCATGAAACGGCGGAACCGCTTCATGAACGCGATGCGGTCGTTCATAAACGGCGGCGCGGGCAGCGGCAGAAAATAGGAATGATAGTCCACCGCATCGACGTTGCGCCGAATCACCGCGTCGTCCAGCAGCGCGCGTGTATACGACTTATTGAACCAGCGCAGGTCGCCGGATTCCATGCCGGAGATCTTCACCTTTCCGCAGAGCGCCGGACGCGCCTCGAGATCCTCCGCGACGCGGCGCAAAAGGCGGCGCGCCTGCATCGGGCTGTAATGACAACCCTCCTGCCCGCCGGTCCATTTCCAGATCGGTTCGTTTACCGGGGAGATGTATTTTACGGGCAGGCCTTCGGAGAGGAACAGCTCCGCGGCGTCCAGCAGATACTTCGAAAACGCGCCGTAATTCTCTTTTGCGAGATTCGTGCGGAAGGCGTTTTTTTCATCGAGGTGCGCCTTGCCGTTTTTCGTCAGGCGCTCGGGCGGGGAATTCGAAAAGACCACGATCTCCCGCGCGCCGTATTCCGCGGCTTTGCGCATCATATTGACGGCGGCCTCGTCCCGCGACGGATCGCAGCCGCCTCCGGCAGTTTCGATGGAATGCGTGCGGCGGTTCCCGTTGCCGTAGCTCCCCGCGCCGGACTCCATCGACCCCGCGCCGAGGTTGTAGCGGTAGATATCGAGCCCGATGCCGCTCTCACGGTCGTAGAGCAGACGCGCGATCTCGCCGCACAGTTCCGGCATCGCGCCGATATCCTGCGCCCACCACGCCCCGGACGCGCCGAAGCCCTCGAAGGATTGATATTGTTTTTTGCGGTCGACGGTGAGGTTCATGTTGTGCTCCTTTCAAATTCTGATTTATGCGCGCAGCGCATAAATCAGAATTTCCGTGAGATGTAAAATGTGAGATGTGAGATGTAATTACTTTTCACATTTCACATTTTTCTGTTCACTGAAAGGGGCTGTTGCAGATACGAAAAACCTGCAGCAGCCATCTTTCATTTTTCCTATTTTTTCAAGAGAAAACACGATTTTGCAAAAATGTTCAAAACCTGTTGAACACAAAGCACGGCGTCTGGGATTCCGGCGCCTTTTT
>JAFRTA010000280.1 GCA_017427315.1 Clostridia bacterium | reverse complement strand
CGAGACTGTAAATTCTGATTTATCGCTTTGCGATAAATCAGAATGTTTCTTTGATCTTATCATACAGCGTCGGGATCGTCGCCTGATGGTCGCCGACGAAGTGCCAGCCCTTGCCGCCGTGCTGTGTGGGGCGGTTGACGATGTTCTTGCGCGGGCGGTAATAATAATTCGGGTCGGCGTAACCGATCTTGCTGCGGTAATCGCCGAGGTCGATCAGGTCAAAATTCGCGGTCGTGATATGAAACGTGGGATAACCGAGGTTCCGCGCGACCGAAAGCGCTTTCAGGAACACCTCCGGCCCGATCACCGCGGAGCCGAAGTTCAGGAACACGCCGCCGTCGAGCTGCGAGACGGAATAGCACATTTTTTTGAAGTCTATACCGGAACATTTGCCGATGGCGCCCATATCGCAGATTGGGTGCTGATGAATGATGTCCGTGCCAAGCGCGATATGATAGGTCAGCGGAACGTCGAGTATGTAACCATTCCAAAGGATACAGTCCTCACGGTTCGGAAATCTCTCCGGGTGCAGGTCGATATATTCGCCCAGCGCCTCGCCGAAGCCGAGCCCGAGCTCTGCGCCGCGCCGGATCGCTTCATTCATCCATCGTCCGGTCTCCTCCCACATACCGAAGGAGCCGTCCTCGATCGCGGTGGGCACGTCCTCGCTCGTGCCGCCGAGCCAGCAGAGCTCGAAATCGTGGATGCTCGTCGCGCCGTTGGCGGCGATATGGGTGATGATCCCCATGTTCATCAGTTCGATGACGTAGCGGGAAAGACGGTTCTTCACCACGTGCGCCCCCATGCTCCAAATCACGGGGCGGCCGTTCCTGCGCGCCTCAATGATGCGGTCCACGAGCTCGTCGAAGCCGTCGGCGTCGTATTCCTCGTGCGGCGTGACGCCAGGGGTCGACAGGTTGTCGATCGTGACAAGATTGACGCGTTCGCGGGCGGAGTAGGTCGTGACGGGGGAGAGGTCGAGCGTCATTTTTCTTCGTTCCATAATGATTTCCTCATAAAAACAAGCGGTGCGTTTTACGGCACCGCTTTGTATGTTGCTTTTTTGTCAGGCAATGTAGAAGACCGCGGTCGCGATGATGAACTGCGCGGCATAGTAGAGGATGTGGTTCGCAAGGATGTCCTTTTTCCTGTTTTTGCCGACGCCGAAATACGTGCCGCTGAGGATCAGGTCGGAGAGCAGGAACAGAACCTCGCCCAGCGCCATCAGCCCGGCGGCGGAGGTAATGCCGGTCTTGACCGCGCAGCAGACGGTGAACGCCGTCGTGAATGAGAGGATCGCGGAATAGATCGCGGAAATCGCTTTGAACCTGCCGAATTTGACCTTGAGAATCTTTTTCTCGCCGAAGACGATCACCAGCACGAAGATCGCGGCGACGAGCAGAGAGATCCAGATGGGTTTATAATCGTATGTTCCCTCGGGGCACCAGCGGAAGCAGTTGAACGCGCCGGCGAAATACAGCAGCTGCGTGCCGATAAAGCTCGAAAAGCCGAGGAACGAATATTTGTCGCTGTCTTCGAGATAGACGTACTTCAGGTCGAGGAACAGATCACCGAGGATCGCGAACACGAGACCCGCGATATAGCACATCACCCAGGGATTCAATCTGTTGATGCCGAGCACGGGAGCGCCGTAAAGGGGCATCGAATCCATCAGCGCGCCCATCGCGGTGAGAACGAACAGAACGCTCGCGCCGGTCTTCGCGACGGCGGCGACGAGGCCGCCTTTTTTGATCCTTAAAATAAGAAACGCGATCGTGGCGGCAACGCCGATCACAAGAAGCGGAATATGCAGCATAAAAAAACCTCCGTTACGAGTTATATATTGTATTATACAGGCTTTTTCACAAAAATACAATATAAATATGAAAATAAACAAAAAATTTTTCGCGTGCGCCGTCAAGCGTCAAGATCCATGAACTTCGAGACGAACCGATCCGCCGCCAGCCAGAACATTTCCGGGTGCGCCTTGCAGGCGTCCGTATGGTCCGCGTCGGGGATCGCGAGACAGTCCTTATCCGCGCAGCCTTCCGCCTCGTACAGCTCGAACATCATATCGCAGGGAATGAACGTGTCCTGCTCGCCGTGGAAGAACATGGTCGGTGTACGGCTCTTTTTGATTTGATCGACGGGGTTCGCCTTTTTGATGTCGAAGCCCGCCTGCAGCCGCGTTACGAGACGCATCACGCTCATCAGCGGTTCCGCCGGCAGATGCGCGCGATCCTTCAGTGTGTTGGCGAAAATGCCGTAAACGGTCGTAAAACCGCAGTCGGAGATCGCAGCCTTGACGTTATCGGGAATCTGCTCGCCGGTGACGTTCATCACCGTGGCGCTGCCCATCGAAGAACCGATCAGCAGGATCTGCGCGGCGGGATCCAGATTGACGATATAGCTGATCCAGTCCATCACGTCAAAACGGTCGGGCCAGCCCATGCCGACGATCTTTTCCTCGCTTTTGCCGTGCCCCTTCATGTGCGGCAGCAGCACGTTCCAGCCGAGATTATAGTAATGCTGCGCCTGCCAGCCCATGTTTTTCGGGGTGCTGGTCCAGCCGTGAATGCAGAACGCGTAATTGTGCGAGCCGCGCGTCGAGGGCAGAAAGTCCGCGTACAGGTTTTCTCCGTGGGAAGAAACGAGCCGCAGATCCTTTTTCTTTTGGCAATCGTACCAGATGCGCGGGTCGTCGATTTCCTCCGGGTGGTTTTTATAATAGTCCAGCTCGGCGGGCTCGAGCGTGATCGTGTCGAGCATTTTTTTCATGCCGAAGGAGGTCATCGCGACACCGAACGCGGCTTCGCACAGCGCGAAAGACACGCCTCCGGCGACCGCCGCGGCGATCGCGGTGTTTTTCATTGCTTTACCGACTTTGATTTTTGCCACTCTGATCATCTCCGAAAAAAGAATTCCTTATTTTGCATTATATATCGTTATCGGGAAAAAATCAATAAAAATGTTTTTTTGTCTTATTTATTTTATGCGAACGGTTGTATTTTTTGTAACATAATGTTATACTGAAAAAAATAAACGATCGGAAGGATCGTCAGGAGGAATCAGCTATGAGTGAAAACACCGCGGCTCCCGCAGCGGAGAAAAAAGAGCAGGAAGGCGGCAAAACCGTGCTTCGCGCCGTGACTTTCGGCGGCTTTAACCGTGCGGACGTGCTTGATTTTATCGAGAAACAGAAAAAGGTCGAAGCAGACCTGAAGAAAAAGATCGAAGAGCTTGAGGGGCGTCTTGCTTCCGAAGGCAGCGGAGCCGCTCCGCAGACCGACGAAGCTCTGCAGGCGGAGCTCGCCGCCGCGAACGAGAAGATCGCGTCGCTCGAGAACGAAGCGAAGGCGCTGCGCGGCGCCGCCGCGGCCGCAGTGCCCGCCGCGGAAGGCGCGGAGGGCGAGAAGATTGCCGAGCTTGCCGCAGCGGTTTCCGCCGCAGAGAAAGAAAAGGCTGCGCTTGCCGAAGCCGTTGCCGAAAAAGACGCGAAGATCGCGGAGCTGACCGCAAAGCTGAACGCTCCCGCGGCGCCCGGTTCTCCCGAAGCGCAGATCGGCGCCGTTCTGCTTGAGGCGCGCCGCTGTGCGGACGAAATGATCGCCGCCGCGAAGCTGGAGGAATCCCGCATTCGCGCGCAGGCTTTCGTCGGCATTCAGAAAACGCAGAAAACCGTGCAGGGGATCTGCGACGAGCTCGATATTTTCTTCGAAAGATCCAAACGCAACGCGGAGCTTGCCAGAACCACGATGGGCGAGCTGAACGAAAAGCTGGATGCGGAGGTCAAAAAGTTTACCGATCCGTCCGGCGGCGGAAAAAACGTTGAATAATCCGTTTTTCGATCTGCGCAGGCAGATCATCAAAAAAGAATTCAGCCGCATGAACGAGATGCAGTTCAAGGCCGTCACGACTGTTGACGGCCCTGTTCTTGTGCTTGCGGGCGCGGGCAGCGGCAAGACGACCGTTATCATCAACCGCATCGCGAATCTGATCCGCTTCGGTTCCGCATATCATACGGACAAGTCGCGGCGCGCGCCGACGGATGCGGATCTCGACAATATGCGAAAATACCTTGCCGGCGACCGTTCCGCTTATGACAGCTTCTCCGATTTAATGGAATGGGACGCCGTCCGCCCCTGGCGCATCCTTGCAATCACCTTTACCAACAAGGCGGCGGGGGAGCTTAAGGACCGACTGAACGCGATGCTCGGCGAGACCGACGGCGCGGACGTCTGGGCGTCGACCTTCCATTCCTGCTGCGTGCGCATCCTGCGCCGCGACGGAGAGAATCTCGGTTATTCCTCCCACTTCACGATTTACGATACCGACGACCAGAAGCGCGTGATGAAAGAAGTGCAGCGTCTGCTCGGCATCGACGAGAAATTTCTGCCGGTAAAGCTGATCCTGAACGTGATCGGCAGGGCGAAGGACGCCCTTGTCGGTCCCGAACAGTTCCGGAAAGAAGCCGGGTCGGATGTGCGCATGCGGCGCATCGCCGACGCGTACGTCAAATATCAGGAGATGCTGCAAAAGGCGGACGCCATGGATTTCGACGATCTCATCGTCAACACCGTCCGGCTGTTCGAGACGCATCCCGAAGTGCTCGAAAAGTATAATCAGCGCTTTTCGCACGTTATGGTCGACGAGTATCAGGATACGAACCACGCCCAATACGTTCTCACGCGCTTTCTTGCGGGCGAGAAGCGGAATATCTGCGTCGTCGGCGACGACGACCAGTCGATCTACCGTTTCCGCGGGGCGACGATCGAGAATATCCTGAATTTTGAAGAGACCTATCCGAACGCGGCAGTGATCCGTCTCGAGCGCAATTACCGCTCGACGCAGAATATCCTCGACGCGGCGAACGCCGTTATTCAGAACAACGAGGAACGCCGCGGCAAAAATCTCTGGACGGATAAAGGCGCCGGGGAGAAGATCGAGGTCGTGACGAGCGCGGACGATCTCTCCGAGGCGGGATATATCGCCGACGCGATCGTCGATTCCGCCGCCGACGGCAGAAAATGGAGCGACCACGCCGTTTTATACCGCATGAACGCGCTTTCCAACAACATAGAAACCGCGCTCGTGCGCGCCGGCGTGCCCTACCGCGTGATCGGCGGCCGCCGTTTCTACGACCGCAAGGAGATCCGCGACGCGCTCGCCTATTTGTGGCTCACCGTGAACAATGACGACGACGTGCGTCTGGGCCGCATCATCAACGAGCCGAAGCGCGGCGTCGGTGATACGAGCATGAACAACGCCTCGCAGATCGCGGCGGGGCTCGGCGTGAGCGTCTTTGAAGTGATCCGCGATGCGGACGCTTATCCCGCTTTAAGCCGCGCCGCGGCGAAGATGAAAGCGTTCGCAGCGATGATCCTTGATTTTTCCGACCGTATGGATGCGATGAGCCCGGCGGAGCTGTTTTCGTATATTATGGAAAAGACGGGATACCTTGATTCTCTGCAGGCGGATCCGACCACGGCGGAGGACCGCAGGGAAAACCTCGAGGAGCTCAAATCGAACCTGGTCCGCTTCCGTGAAGACAATCCCGAGGGCACGCTTTCCGACTTCCTCGAGGAGGTGGCGCTGCTCTCCGATATCGATAACTACAATTCCGATACCGACGCGGTCGTGCTGATGACCATCCATTCGGCAAAGGGGCTGGAATTCCCCGTCGTGTTCCTTGCCGGGATGGAGGAGGGGGTGTTCCCCGGCATGCAGTCGATGTACGATCCCTCCGAGATCGAAGAGGAACGGCGGCTTGCCTACGTGGGCATCACCCGCGCGAAAGACAAGCTTTATATCACGAACGCCCTGCGGCGGATGCTGCACGGTTCCACGACATACAATCCGCCGTCAAGGTTCGTGCGGGAGATCCCCGAAAACCTGACGGTCGTCCGCGGCGCGCGCCGCGAGCGGGAATACGGCGGATCTTTGTTCGGCGGGAACCCCTACGGCGGTTACGGCGGTTATTCCGGCAGCCGCACGGGGAGCTTTTCCGCGCGCGGACAGCAGGGACCGTCTGCGCGGTACGGTTCCGCAGGGGCGCAGGTCTCTGCGAAAAAATCGCAGACGGCGCCCGGGTTTGCCGGTGCGACGCTGTTCGGCGATACCAAAAAAAGCCCCGCCGCGCCGACGGAAAAGCTGTCGGTCGGCGACGCGGTAACGCATAAAAAATTCGGCGACGGGGTGATCCTCAGCGCCGAGCCCATGGGGAACGACGTGCTGCTCGAAGTCGCGTTCGATACCTGCGGCACGAAAAAGCTGATGCAGAACAGCGCAAGACTCACGAAAAGATAAAGGGAACGCGGTCTGAAACCGCGTTCCCCGATATGATCTGCTTTCGTTATTCGTAAAACGGCGTTCGGATCTTCGACATGCGGAAATTGACCGCTTTTCCCTCCTGATTGTACCGGTATATACTCATTGCAAGTCCGATACCGACGTAAAGACAAAGGTTCGACGACCCGCCCGCGGAATAGAACGGCAGCGTGATGCCGACGACGGGCAGCAGCATCAGGCACATGCCGACGTTGACGATCACGTGCCCCGCGAGCATCGCGGCGAGGCCGCTGCACATATAAGACGCCGCTTTATCGCGCGCGTTATGGCCCGTGCTGACGATGCGGACGATGATCAGCACGATGATCCCGAGGGCGAAGACGCACCCGACAAAGCCGAGCTCCTCGCCGACCACGCTGAAGATCATATCGTTCTCCCGCATGGGCACGCCGCCCTTCACGGCCTGCGTATAGGCGCCCTTCATCAGTCCCATGCCGGTCCACCCTCCCGCGCCGATGGCGGTGAGCCCCTTTTCCTGCTGG
>JAFRTA010000279.1 GCA_017427315.1 Clostridia bacterium | reverse complement strand
TTTGATCCATCGTCTCACCGCGCAAAACGCAACTGTCCCGTATGGAAAACAGTCCGGCGGACTGTTTTCAGCGGCAGCCACAGCGGCTTTGCCGCGTGGCTCGGTCGGGAACAAGATCCACGCAACACGCAAAACGCAAAAACGCAAAACGTCAAGCGCAGCACGCGGCGTTCAGACGCATCGGCTTCCCGCCGCATATCTCCGAACTCCGCTCTCCGAACTCCGAACGGACGTTATCCTACCACGGTCATCCCTCTCTGCGCAAGGCTTTCTTCCACCTCGTCCATGGCGTCGCAGCTGAACACCATGACGGGCAGGCTTGTCTCGCGGTCAAAGGAAAGATAGCTGTACTCGATATCAATATTCATATCCCTGAGGATGCCCAGCATTTTCGCCAGGGAGCCGTTCTCGTCGGAGATCCGCACGCCCAGCACCGGGGTGATACGCGCGAGATACCCGTTTTCACTTAGTACGAGCGCCGCGCGCTCCGGCTCGGTGACGATCAGGCGCAGCATGCCGAATTCGGCGCTGTCGTAGGTGACCGAGGCGATCACGCCTACGCCTGCTTCGGCGATCAGGTCGAAGATCTCCTTGATCGCGCCTTTTTTGTTCTCTGCAAAGACGGAGACTTGTTTCATCGTGGTTCCTCCCTGTTTTTATGTAAAATACTGATTTGTCGGGCTGACGCCCTCCGCGGATATCGGGGATCGGGGATCGGATATCGTGCCGAAACTGCGGCTGAAATCATAAAATCTACACGCGTAATCGGGAAAGAGCGAGAATCGTGAATGATACGGGCACGATTCACGAAATCCGATATCCGATATCCGAAATGCCGATCTATCGCGGAGCGATAGATCGGTATTTACCGCTCAAATCCTTCCAGCGCCTCATAAAACCCGGCTTTTTTCATGTTTTCCACGTACCGCTCAAAGTCGAGCCCGTGGTAAATGTCGGCGGTATAATGGTTTCTGCCCGTTTCGTCTCCCGTCCATCCGATGAGGTAAAACGCGCCGGGGACTTCTTCGGTTTTGCCGAGGGCGGCGAGCCCGTTCGCGGGCACGGCGCATTCGTCCCGCAGCACGACCGCGCCGGACGTAAGGTCCGTGACGGTATAGGATACTCTGACCTCGCGCTGCGTGTCGTTCGCGGCCTTCAGCCTGATTTTTCCGTCCTCCGGCTCGTCGAACATCAGACAGAACGGCTGCTGGGAGCGCTTGATATAGGAATACGCGAGCTTTTTTGTTCCGTACCAATCGACGACCGCGTCCGAGACCTGCGGCCAGCCGTCGATCAGGTTCCACCAGATGATCCCCGTGCGCCGCCATTTTCCGCAGCGGAAATGCTCGATGAAAAACTTTTTCGCCTCCGCCTGCGAGATCTGGCTTTGCAGGGCGAAGACCTCAAGCTCCTTCGACGCCTCGCCGAACAGCCGTTCGACCTGACGGATCATCAGCGACGTGCGGTAATGGAAGGGCGCAGCCGCGTCGGTACGGAAGGTGCTCGAATGCAGCATCCATTCCGGGTCGTCGCTTTTCCTGCCGTCGCCCATTTTATCGAGATGCGCCGGGGTGATGAATTTTTTGAGCGATTCCGGGCTCGGACAGCCGTGATAACCGGTCTCCGAGGCGAAATGCGCAGTCGAATTGACGTAAAAGTCGCCTTTGAAAAAGTCGCGCGGGCCCCACAGGTGCTGCTCGGATTCTTTTTTCTCCAGCGTGAAAGCGGTCGAATCCGTATAGGGCGAGCTGGGCACGTAGGGACGGGTGTGGTCCTCGTTCCGAAGGATGAACGGGATCACCCCGCGGGTCAGCGCGTTGCTGTTCGGATCCACAGCGTTGCAGCGCCGTCCCTCCCAGTACTGTTTCGGCTCCTCGCAGTCGCATTCGTTGTCGCCCGCCCACACGGCGAGCGAGGCGTGATTACGGAAGCTGCGGACGATATGCGTGACCTCTTCCTCAAGAAGCGCGCGCATCCGCGCGTCCTCGGGGTACCTTGCGCACGCCATGGCGAAATCCTGCCACACGAGAATACCGTGCTCGTCGCAGAAATCATAAAGATCGTCGTCAGGATAGACGTTGCCGCCCCAGCAGCGCACGATATTGCAGCCCAGATCCGCCAGCATTTCATTCTGCCGCGCGATATATTTATTCATTCTCGAGGGGAACGCGTCGGTCGGCACGAGATTCGAGCCCATACAGAAGATCTTCCGGCCGTTGGCCATTATAACGAATTCACCCCCCTCGCCCCCCGGGCAAGTCCCGTCCAGCGCG
>JAFRTA010000278.1 GCA_017427315.1 Clostridia bacterium | reverse complement strand
AAGGGATGAGGGAGAAGGAATGAGGGATGAGAGAACGATAATGATACGCTCTGCGTCTCGGTTTATTCTCCGCGATTGTCGAAAAATGAACGCTATCGCGTCTTTTGAGGCAGATAATCAATTAAACAAGCCCTTATCCCCTCTCCCTTGGTAAATACTGATTTATCGCTCCGCGATAAATCAGTATTTATCAGCAACCCCCCGGTCCGCGGGCTGCACGGCAGCCTGCGGACCGGGGGTTCGTTGTGAGATCGAAAATCGCGGATCAGTGTTTTATCAGGTTCCCGAGCCAGCGGATCAGACGGAGGAACCAGTCGACGATGCTTTTCAGAAAACGCGGGAGATGGCTTTGCTGCCCCGATCCGCCGGGGTCGTCCGGATTGTCGGGGTTATCGGGATCGTCCGGGTCGTCGGGCTGCGGACCGTGAGGGGAATAAGGCTCCATCGCGTACAGCCCGCTTTCGCCGCAGACGGTGCAGACGATGACGCACTCGCCGGGCTCGTCCTCCGTGGGCTCTTTGACGACCGTCCTCTCGCCGAGCGTATTGTGAACGACCTCGTGACCGGAAACCCACGTATCGGTATCGACGCAGTAGACTCCGGCGGTGTATCCGTGCTCGGTCGCGGTCGCTTCCGTAGCGTCGGTATCAATCAAATAGTGTCCGTCCTGAAAATAAACATAATTTATGTCTGTAAAATATAATACATATAATACGGAGTCATATTCGTCATATAATAATGCGGAGTTATTATCATATTCGTGATAAGCAAGATAATCGTCAATATTGCGATAATCGGTATAGGCTCCACATATATCTTTGCGGAAATTATCCCACTGCTCTTCCGTTCCTGTATAATAGACCGAATTCAGACCGGTGCAGCCATAGAAAGCTCCGGCGCCGATATCAGATACTGTCTGCGATAGAATGAGTTTATTCAGATTCTTCTGAAGCGCAAACGCCGACTGGGGAATATATCGGGTCCCTTCTTCAATTGTCACTGAAACGACGTGCCCTACGCCGCCTTCATATTCCCCCAGGGATCCGTTTGCCCAATTGCCCGCTTTATTATATGCGCCGCGGAATATGCTGATATGTTCTACACCGCCGAGACATACACTGATGTTTCCGATATCGACGCTGTCGGGCAGAGCAATGGATCTCAGATTCCGGGAACCGTTAAATGCATGCTGATATATTTTTTTGAGACTTGTCGGCAGCTCGACGGAACGTAATTGAGAACAGTTACAGAACGCACCCATTCCGATCGATTCGACTCCTTCTTCGATCACAATTCTTCTGATATCATTTTTATTCCAGGGAACAGAGCAGAAATACTCCTGATCTCCGTCGTAAAAATTCATCATTTTTCCGGTGCCTCGAACTGTCAGAACGCCCTCACTGTCGAGGGTCCAGCTTAAATTATGCGCCATTTCATAGGAACCTGTGAAATCAGGACCTTCATTCATCCATGATGGATCAAGCCCGCAGTACCCGCTCGCGACGATCGCCGCGCCGTTTCCGGCAAACGCCGTCAGCCCCGCGAGGGTCGGCAGCGCCAGCAGCAGCGTCAGCAGCAGACAGATCGTTCGGATTCCTGTTTTTTTCATCGGTATCGTCTCCTTTATCTTTGATACGGACAGTATATCGGAAAACAGAGCAAAACGCAGCCTTTTTCGGTGTGAAAAGGCGTTTCGGAGGTGTGAAAAGCGTGAACGCGGACAGACGGCGGCTCCGAACGCCGGGATCCCGGCCATCATCCCCCCTGCGCCGGGGGAATGCGCAGAAAGATCCGCAGCTCGAAAAAACCGTCTTCCGTGAGAAAAGAGACGTTGTTTTTTCCGTAGCGGGCGGCGGCTTTTCTGATGCTGCGCAGACCGTATCCGTGCAGCGTCCGGTCCGCCTTCCCGGTCTGCGGAAGTCCGTTCTTCAGCTTCAGCTCGCCGGTAAACGGATTGCGGATCGTGATATAGACCGTGTCTTCCGTCATGCGCGAATGGAAGAAGATCTCTTTTTCGCCGTCCGTCCGGCGGCAGGCTTCGATCGCGTTGTC
This sequence comes from Clostridia bacterium, assembly GCA_017427315.1. Taxonomy (GTDB): domain Bacteria; phylum Bacillota; class Clostridia; order Oscillospirales; family Acutalibacteraceae; genus RGIG2774. Next base: position 355 of record JAFRTA010000278.1, on the reverse strand, counting down.
CAGCGCGTTCGGAAAAATGGTGTAGATATCGTCCGGCTCGACGCCGTCCGCGGGAAACACCGTGTCGAACGGTACGACGATGCGCACGCCGTCCTTCTGTGCGAGCTGCTGTTCGCAGTTCAGCACGGTATCGAGCCGGTAGTTTCCGGTGTGGAACGTCTGTTCCGACCGGGTCAGAAAAACGCCGAACTCCTCCGCGATATCGCGCGCGTCCGCGGGGTCGTCTTCGTTGAGATAGGCGAACAGCGGGCGCAGCTTTTTCGGCAGATCGTGGCGGAATTGACGCATATCCTCGTTCATCTGTTCCATCCACTCAAACTGCCGGATCTGCATGTTCAGCTGCTGCCGGTAGTTT
>JAFRTA010000277.1 GCA_017427315.1 Clostridia bacterium | reverse complement strand
GAATTTACAGACTCGAGACTCAAGACCCGAGACCCAAGATACAGACTTAAAGTCTGTGCGACTTGGTAAAAACTGAGATAACTCGCGGCTTCTTTATCGTTATCCTGCGTAGATTCCAACACCTCGGGACTCGGGTCTCGGTACTCGGGACTTAAATTCTGATTTACGGGGTGCAAGCACCCCGATAAATCAGAATTTACACCACCGCATTATAAAACCGGATCTCGAACGCCGCGCCCTCGCCGGGCGCAGAACGCGCCTCGATGGAGGCGTTTTCCTTCGCGAGGATCGTCTTCGACAGCGCAAGGCCGATGCCGACGCTCTCGGCGGACGCGTCCTTGCCGTGATAGAAACGCTCGAAGATATGCGGCAGATCCTCCGGCGCGATCCCGCAGCCGCTGTCCTCGATCATAAGCCGCCCGAACAGGGTCGTATCGTCCGCGATGATACGCAGCCGCCCGCCGTCCGGCGTATGCTCGATACAGTTTTTAACGATGTTCTGTATCGCCTCGACCGTCCAGTTTTTGTCGCCGTTGAACCCGAAATCGGCGATCTCCTTCTCGACCGTGATGCCGCGCAGCTCCAGCGTCAGAAGGAAGGGTCTGAGGCTTTCGTCAACGACCGCGCCGATCCGCTGCGGCGCACAAAGGAACTCCGCCGTGCCCGCATCGAGCTTCGAGAGCTTCAGAAGCGTTCCGACCAGCCAGCGCATCTTTTCACACTGCTCCCCGGCGACGCGCGAGAACTCGCGGCGTTTTTCCGCGTCATCCTCGTTCGCGAGCAGATCGGTCATCATGATCACCGAGGTCAGCGGCGTTTTGAGCTGATGGGAGATATCCGCGAGCGAATCCGCAAGATAGGTCTTGTCTTTCTCGATGACCTCTTTCTGCGAGCGCAGCGTCGTGATGACCTTATATAAATTATTCTGCAGGATCGAAAGCTCCCCCTCGGCGTTGCCGCCGATCTCGAGGGAATAATCCCCGCCGCAGACGCGGGAGAGATAATCGTTCAGTTCCGCGAGCCTGCGGTACCGCCGTTTCGTATAGAAGGCGAAGACCGCGAGCAGAACAGTGCCGAGCAGCAGGCAGACCGCCGCCCCGACGGGCGAGAAAAAGCACATTGCCGCGCCCGCCGCCGCGGTCAGCCCCCCGCCGATCGAGAGGGGGAGGAAGAATTCTCTGTTTTTCATGTTGTCATGATCCTTTCAAATTCTGATTTAACGGCGGAGCCGTTAAATCAGAATTTAAGTCCCGAGTACCGAGACCCGAGGTGCTGAAATCTGCGCAGGATAACGATAAAAAGCCGCGGTTTATCTCAGTTTTCACCAAGTCGCACAGACTTTAAGTCAGTATCTTGGGTCTCGGGTCTTGAGTCTCGAGTCTGTAAATTCTGATTTATCGCTCCGCGATAAATCAGATTTTATCGATCTTATACCCCATCCCCCGCACGGTCTTGATGATCTCCGGTTTTGCGGGGTCTTTTTCGATCTTATCCCGCAGACGGCAGATATATACCGTCAGGGTGTTGTCGTTGACGAAATCGCCCTCCACGTCCCAGAGCTCCTCCAGCAGCTTTGCGCGCGTCAGCACGACGCCGCGGTTATTCAGCATCGTCAGGAACAGGCGGTATTCCATCGCGGAAAGAAAGATCTCTTCCTCGCCCCGGAAAACGCGCGCCTGCGCCGTATCCGTCTTAATATCCCCGAGCACGATCACGCCGTCGCTGCTCTGCCGCTCATACCGCCGCGTCACGGAACGGATGCGCGCCAGCAGCTCCTTGAGGCGGAACGGCTTCGCGATATAGTCGTCCGCGCCCAGATCGAAGCCCATGACGACGTTGACCTCTTCGTCGTAGGCGGTCAGGAAGATCACGGGCAGGTCGCCCTGCTTCTTCACTTCACGGCAGATATCGTAGCCGCTGCCGTCGGGCAGCGTCAGATCGAGGATATAGAGTGAAAAACGCTTTTCCTCAATGATCCGCCGCGCGTCGCGGACGGTTTTCGCGGCGGTCACCGTATAACCCTCTTTTTCCAGCGAATAGGAGAGGCCAAGCGCGATCGCCTCGTCGTCTTCCAGAAGAAAAATATCCATGGTGCCACCTCCGCGAAAAGTATAGCATATCCGTGCAAAAAATACCATTACAGTTTTGTTATATTGCAGGAGAGAAAATACCGAAAAAAGGGCGGCGAAACGCCAACGCTTCGCCGCCGGTAAAGTGTATTTCAGTTTTCAGAACCGGAAATCCCGCCTGTTGGAATTCCTGATCTGCGCGATATTCTCCTCCGCGATGGCGCGGACCTTCTCCTTCGGGATGCGGGCGAGCTCTTTCTCGATCATCTCGTAACCCGCCTTTTTGGTCTCGGGCGAGGCGTAATCCTCAAGATATTCCGCCAGCGTCATCAGCGCGTTCGGGTGGCAGCAGTTGAGGATCTGCCCGTTCTTGCACAGGCTCATGAAGCGGTCGCCGGTCCTGCCCTCGCGGTAACAGGCGGTGCAGAACGACGGGATATGCCCGCTCTCCATCAGCCAGCGCACGACCTCGTCCAGCGTGCGCTGATCCGACACGTCGAACTGCTCGGTATCGTGCGGACGCTCCTCCTGCGTGTAGCCGCCCACCGAGGTGCGCGAGCCGCCGGAGACCTGCGACACGCCCAGGCGCAGCATCTTCGAGCGCACCTGCTCGGTCTCGCGGGTGGAGACGATCATGCCTGTATAGGGCACGGCGATGCGGATGCACGCGGCGATCTTACAGAACATCTCGTCGGTGATGGAATTGTCGAACTCGTCCGGGTCGATATCGTCCGCGCGCTTGACGCGGGGAACGCTGATGGTGTGGGGACCGACGCCATGCATCGCTTCCAGATGCTCCGCGTGCATGATGAGCCCGGCGAATTCGTATTTATACTTGTCGAGCCCGAACAGCACGCCGAGTCCCACGTCGTCGATGCCGCCCTCCATGGCGCGGTCCATCGCCTCGGTATGATAGGCGTAGTTGTGCTTCGGCCCCGTCGGGTGCAGATACTCGTAGCTCTCCTTATGATAGGTCTCCTGGAACAGGATATAGGTGCCGATGCCCGCCTCTTTGAGCTTGCGGTAATTCTCCACGGTGGTGGCGGCGATGTTCACGTTGACGCGGCGGATATCGCCGTTCTCGTGGTGAATGCTGTAGATCGTTTTGATGCAGTCGAGGATATACTCGATCGGGTTGTTGACCGGGTCCTCCCCCGCTTCGATCGCGAGGCGCTTGTGCCCCATATCCTGCAGGGCGACGACCTCGGCGGCGACCTCCTCCTGCGTGAGCTTTTTGCGCGGGATATGCTTGTTTTTGAGGTGATACGGGCAGTAAAGGCAGCCGTTGACGCAGTAGTTCGACAGGTACAGCGGCGCGAAGATCACGATGCGGTTGCCGTAGAACGCGAGCTTGATCTCCTCGGCGACGGCGTACATTTTTTCGACAAGATCGGGAATGTCGCAGGCGAGCAGCACGGACGCCTCGCGGTGCGTCAGGCCCGCGCAGACGCAGCCGCTTCCTTTTTTCACCGGGCGCGCCTTTTCGAGGATCGCTTCGATCATCTCCCGGTCGTCCCTGTGCGCCTCGGCGTACGCCAGCGTTTCAAGGATCTCCTCGTGGTTGATGAATTCTTCCGCTTTCATTGATTTGGGATCGTAGATTGCCATAATGATCGTCTCTTTTCTGTTATTTTTGGCGGTGAGTATGTGTTGCGTTTTGCGAGTTGCGTTAAGACGAAAGACTGAAGACTATAGACTGAAGACCTGGATTTCGGTCTGTTCCCCTGACTTCGGCTTTCGGTCTTTGGTCTTCTGTCTTCGGTCTTCGGTCTTCGCGGCGCAGCCGCTCAATTCCGAATTCCGAACTCCGAATTCCGAATTAAAAAAAACCGCCGCGCCCTTACGGGACACGGCATAAAACGGCATATTCATTGTATGCTTCGTCGGTCAGGCCGTATCTTCCGCGTCAAGTCCGCAGGGGAGTTTCCGCGTCAGGGGGCTTTTTGTCAAAGACACTATAACATATCAAATAGAAAAAAGCAAGGGTTATTTGATAATTTTTTATCGATTATTGCTCTTTTCCCGGCGCAGCTTCTCCACGAACGCGCCGAGACGGCGGATCGCCTCGCGCAGCTCCTTGAGCGAATACGCGTAAGAGATGCGGATAAAGCCCTCGCCGCTCTCGCCGAAGGCGCCGCCGGGCACGACCGCGAGCTTCTCGGATTTGAGCAGCTCCGTGGCGAACTCCTCGCTCGTCATACCGAATTCGCGGATATCGGGGAACATATAGAACGCGCCCTCCGGCTCGAAGCACGGAAGTCCCATTTTCGCAAACTCGTTCAGAAGATACCTGCGCCGCTGGTCGTAGCTCTCGCGCATGCGCCGGACGTCCTCTTCGCCGTTGTTCATGGCTTCGACCGCCGCGTACTGACTGACCGTGGGGGCGCACATGATGGCGAACTGATGCACCTTGATCATCTGCTTCACGATATCCGCGGGACCCGTCGCGTAGCCCATGCGCCAGCCCGTCATGGCGAACGCCTTGGAAAAGCCGTTGATCACGACCGTGCGGTCGCGCATCCCCGGCAGGGACGCGATGCTCGTGTGCACAAGGCCGTTGTATGTAAGCTCGGAATAGATCTCGTCGGAGACCACGAGAAGGTCGTGCTTCTCGATGATCGGCACTAATTTTTCGAGGTCTTCCTTCGTCATCACCGCGCCGGTGGGATTATTCGGGAAGGAGATCATCAGCGCCTTTGTTTTCGGCGTGATCGCCGCCTCGAGCTCCTCGGGCGTGAGCTTGAATTTATTCTCGTTTTTGAGCCGGATCGGCACGGGAACGCCGTCCGCAAGCGCGATGCAGGGCATATAGGAGACGAAGCAGGGCTCGGTATAGACGACCTCGTCGCCGGGGTCGAGGATCACGCGCATCGCGCCGTCGATCGCCTCGCTGCCGCCCACGGTGACGTAGACCTCGGTCTTCGGGTCGTATTCCACGCCGATCTTGCGTTTGGTGTAATCCGCGATGGCGCTCCGCAGATCGTCAAGCCCCGCGTTAGCGGTATAGAAGGTCCTGCCCTGCTGCAGCGCTTTGATGCCCTCCTCGCGGATGTGCCAGGGGGTGTCGAAATCCGGCTCGCCGACGCCGAGGGAGACGACGCCGGGGATCTGCCGCGCAAGGTCGAAGAACTTGCGGATCCCCGAGGGCTTGAGCGCCGCGACCTTGTTTGATATTCTGTTCTTCACGGCGTCATCAGCATCCTTGCGTCGGTTTTGAAGCCCTGCAGGTTCTGCCCGAGCTCCTTATATTTCGTAAGCGTAAAGTGTGTGGTGGTGCTCTGCACCTCGTCGATCACGGCGAGCTTGCTGTTGACGAAGAGCGCGACCTCCTTCAGCGAGCGCCCGCGCACGGTCACGAGAAAATCGTAAGTGCCGCTCATCAGATACAGGGTGTCCACCTGCGGGAACCCGGCGATCTTCTCCGCCAGCCGCTCGTAGCCGTCGCCGCCCTGGGGCATGACGCGCAGCTCGACCATGGCGGTCACGTCCTCGTCGTGGACCTTGTCCCAGTTGATGAGGGTATGATAACCGCAGATGATGTGTTTTTCCTCAAGCTCTTTGAGCGTATTCCGGATCTCTTCGACGCTCTCGCCGAGCATCGCCGCCAGCTCCTCCTCGCGGAAGCGCGCGTCGGAGGCGATCAGGTCAAGAAGTTTTTTTTGTTTTGATGAATCCATAGTATTGCGCCTTTCTGTGGTATGGTTTGATGGTAAATTCTGATTTGCCGCGCTGTAGTTGCTCGTTGCTGGTTGCTGGTTGCTCGTTAATGAAAAAACAGGGTAACAACTTACAGAAGATATGAAAAGCAGTGAGAATATCAAGCACAGAAACGGTTTTCTTGATTATCCAGTTATTGATAATTCGAAAGCGTTTTCCGTTTCTCTCCCTGCAGAAGTTCAGTTCAAGCAACTATCAACTAACAACCAGCAACAAATCGACAAATCAGAATTTACTTATTAAACAGATTCCCGATGATCCTGCCGAGCAGCTTGGTATAGCGGTCGATCAGAGCGAACAGGAAATCCATAAAGCCCAGGTCGACGGAGCGTTTCGCGCTGCCGGTGGCCTTTTCCTGATTGAGCATGAACGCCTGCGTATACACGACGCCGCCCTCGCCGAAGACCTCGGCGCGCACATACCCGCCGATCTCGTCCGCGTAGTCGTCCAGGTCGATCACGGCCTCGTCCGCCTTCGTTACGGCAAACTGCTTCCCCTCGGAGATCCAGCGCACGATCAGCGCGTTCTCGCTGTTGACCGTGATCGTGTTTTCCCCGTCGTCCACAAAGAGCGAACCGATCGCGGGACGGGTCGCCTTCGCGAAGTAGCCCGCGCCGTCCACCGCCTGATAGCTCGCGCCGACGTTGCCGTCGTCGGAGGAATGCTCGATCCTGTCGCGCTCGGCCTGGTAATCCGCGATCACGCTGCAGAGCTCGTCGTAAAGCCCGGTCTCGCCGTAAAGCGTTTTGATCCCCTCTGCGATCGCGACCAGCTCGTCGTAGTTTGCGATGCAGGTGCTCTGCGGGAAGAACTCGCCGTTCTTCAGCGCGGCTTTGAGCGCCGCAGAGGTCTTTTCGGGCGCAAGGACGACCGTGCTGCCGGTGTCGATCTTGTCGACCTGGTGCGCGTCGCTCGTTGCAAGCGCATACACGGTCTCGCCGTCGGCGGCGGCTTTGGTCAGCAGGATATCCCACAGCTTTCTGTCGTATCTCGTTCTGCCGTCGCCCTTGGAATTGATATCGATGCCGAGACAGGAATCGAACTCGGTGATCAGGCTGTAGAACTTATTGATGAAATATTTATAGTTGAGATTGTCGCTGTCGTACGCGTCCGCAGTGTAAAGCTCGTAGCGCGCCTGCGTATACTCGCCGGGATGGTTGATGACGCACAGACCGCCCGCCTTTTCGACGCCGCTGATCGCGGTGCGGTAATCCGACGGGGCGTTGTTCTCGTAAAGCGCGAACCAGCTGTTGACGTGCGCGTTGACGCTGACGGCGTTGTTCTCGATGCCGAAGGGTACGCGCAGGAGCTCTCTGTCGCCTGCGACAAGATAGTCGTCGCCGTCTCTCGTTTCCAGCGTATACGCCGTGCCGTCGGCGAATTCGCCGCTCTCGCCGAGATAATCGAGCTCGCCCTCGTTCCTGCCGACAGCAGTGAGGAATTTCCCGACGATATTGCAGCCCAGAGGCTCGCTCCAGCTCAGGTCCGGCGTGCCGTGGTCGGTGACCGCGACGATATCGAACCCGGTCTCCAGATGCCTCTGCAAACTCTGCCGCAGGGACATGCTGCCGTCGCTGGCGTTGGTGTGGGAGTGCAGCGCGGTCTTGTACCTGCCGACCGTCTCCCAGTCGATATTCTCATAGGGGTTGGAGATCGTGTAGGCGTCGTCCTCCGCGAAGGCGAACAGCCCCACGCAGGAGAAGACCATCACACCCGCAAGCAGAACGCTCACGAGCTTCATCGATTTTTTACCGATTAACATATGTATGCCGTCCTTTCGTAATTTGCTCCGATTGTTATTTTAGCAGAATCATGAAGGAATGGCAAGGGGGTAAATGTAAATTCTGATTTATGCGCAAAGCGCATAAATCGGAATTTACAGCATCTTCTCCACCCCGTCCAGCACGGCGTTGACGGTCTTATACGCTTTTTTCGCGGTCTTTTTCATTTTGCGCTTTGCCATGTTCTTCGACGAGAACAGTTTTCCCGCGGCAAGCATCATGCCGCCCGCCGCCATGGCGCCCATACCGGCGAACATCGTTGTTTTGTTCATAATCTTTTTTCCTTTCTTTCTTGAATTTCAATGGTTAGTATGCTACTATTATTCTGAATTATTCTGAAATCAATCAAGAGGATTTTCCGATGAAAAGACAAAAACGCGCGGCAGCGATCCACGATATCTCCGGCTTCGGCAAATGCTCGCTGACGGCGGCGCTGCCGATCATCTCCGCTGCGGGCATTGAGACCGCCGCGGTCCCCACGGCGGTGCTTTCGACGCATACCGCGTTCAAGCCCGGCTTTACCTACCGCGATCTGACGGAGGATCTCGCGCCCTTCGTCGACAACTGGCTTGACAACGGCTTCGAATTTGACGCGATATACAGCGGCTTTCTCGGCAGCACGGAACAAATCGGAATCGTCTCTTCGCTGATCGGGAAGCTCGCCGGCGAAAACACGATAAAGATCGTCGACCCCGCCATGGCGGACAACGGCAGGATGTATTCGGGCTTCGACATGACCTTTGCGGCCGAGATGGCGCATCTGTGCGCCTCGGCGGACGTGATCGTGCCGAATCTGACCGAGGCGGCGTTCATGCTCGGCAGAGAATTCCGGCCGGGACTCCTGACCGAACGGGAGACGCTGGAGCTTGCGCGCGCGCTTTACGAAAAATGCGGGGCTGCAGTGGTGCTGACGGGCGTTTCTTTCGACGCGGACAGCATCGGCGCCGCGGTCTACACCCCGAAGCTCGGGCTTTCCGTCTGTTTTCTGCCGCATATCCCCGAAAACTATTCGGGCACCGGCGACGTGTTCGCTTCGGTGCTGACGGCGGCGCTCGTGAAAGGCAGAAGCCTTCCCCGCGCGGTGCGTATTGCGACGGAATTTACGCACGAATGCATTCTGCGGACCTGGCGGGACTATCCCGGCATGACCTACGGCGTGGATTTTGAGGACAGTCTTTACAAACTGAAAAAACTGACGGAAGAGGAATGACCTATGGCCGAGCTCAATATCGTTCTGGTGGAACCGGAGATCCCGCAGAACACCGGCAACATCGCACGCACCTGCGCGGTCACGGGGGCGCGGCTGCATCTGGTGCGGCCTTTGGGCTTTGAAATCGACGACAGGAAGCTCAAACGCGCCGGACTGGACTACTGGCATCTGCTGGACATCACATACTACACGGG
>JAFRTA010000276.1 GCA_017427315.1 Clostridia bacterium | reverse complement strand
CGTAAAGCTTTTCGGCGACGCGCCCGGCGGCCCTGCCGCTGACGCCCGTATCGATTTCGTCAAAAATCAGCGTGCCGACGCCGTCGCGCCCGGAGAGCACGTTCTTGACGGCGAGCATCACGCGCGAGAGTTCACCGCCGGACGCGGTTTTCGTCAGCGGCTTCGCCTCCTCGCCCGGATTCGCCGAAAACAGGAAACACATATTGTCGACGCCGTTCTCGCCGAGGGGCGCGAGCTCGTCCGCCACCCGGAATACCGCGTTCGGCATATCCAGCGCCGTCAGCTCCGCGGCGACCTCGCCGGCGAAACGCTTCGCCGCATCGCGTCTTGCGTGCGAAAGGCGTTTCGCGCTCTGCTTCGCCTTTTCGGCGGCTTCGTCGAACAGCGCATTCAATTCCTCGAGGCGTTCGTCCGCGGTCTCGATATCGTTCTTTCTGCGGCGCGCCCCGTCGAGATAATCGAGCATCTCCCGTTCCGTCGCACCGTATTTCTGGCTCAACCGATACAGCTTGTCAAGCCGGTCCTCAATGGCGTTGATATCGTCCTCCGAATAGCTGTTCGCGTCAAGCTGCGCGACGACCGCGGAGGAAACGTCGTCAAGAAGGTATCCCACATCCCGAAGCTGTTCCGGGAAGCGAGCGAGCGCCGGGATATATTCCGCGGCTTTTTCAAGCTGCGCGGCGGCTTCCGCAATCAGCCCCGCTGCGCCCGATGCGTTTTCGTCCCCGTCCAGCGCGGCGGACGCGGCGTTCAGCGCCGCAGCCGTTTTGCCCGCGTTGACCGCCGCGTCCCTGCGCGCGGTCAGCTCGTCCCGCTCACCCTCGCGCAGAGAAGCGCTTTCCAGCTCGGCGATCTGGAAAGCGAGCATATCCAGCTCCTTGAGTTTTTTCGACTCGTCGGAGGAAAGACGGCGGATCTCCCGCCGGATACCGTTCAGCGCGGCGAAATCCGCGCGGTATTCCGAAAGCAGCGCCTCGTTGCCCACATACAGGTCGATATAAGCGAAATGCCGCTCGCTGTCGAGCAGGTTCCGGCTGTCGGACTGCCCGTGGATATTGATCAGCGTATCGCCCAGCTCCCGGAGGAACGCGACGGATACGGGCCGGTCGTTGACGCGGCAGGAATTTCTGCCGTCGATAAAAATACGCCGGAAGACGATAAGCTCACCGTCGCCGGGATCGATCTCGTTTTCCGACAGCAGTGAGCGCGTATGCTCCGAAAGCTCCGTGAACACCGCCGTGACCGAGGCGTTCTTCTCCCCCGTGCGGATCAGCTCGCGGGAGGTTTTTCCGCCCGTGACGCAGTTCACCGCGTCAATAATAATAGACTTGCCCGCGCCGGTCTCGCCCGTCAGGCAGTTGAAACCGGCGCCGAAGCAAATCGAAGCTTTTTCTATTACGGCAATGTTTTCTATCGTCAGTTCGGACAGCATAATGCGTTACGCTTTCAAAACCTTTTCCATTCTGTCTTTGGTATTCGCCGCGTCCGCTTCCGTCCGGCAGAGCACGAACACGGTGTCGTCACCCGCGAGCGTTGCGACGATTTTTTCGAAATTCAACGAATCCAGCGCGGCGCAGGCAGCCTGCGCGGTTCCCGGACGGCATTTGACCACGCAGAAATTACCCGCGTAATCCACGAGCACGACGGACTGCATAAAGATATTGTAATACTTGGAATTCGCCTCGTCCGCGGGGACGTTCTCGGCGACGCAGTACCGGTAAAGGCCGTTCGCCGAAGGGCGTTTGATCAGCTTGAGCTCCTTGATATCCCGCGAGACCGTCGCCTGCGTTACGTTGACGCCGCAGTCAAGCAGCTTTTCGAGAAGCTCGTCCTGGGTGCTGATACTGTTCTTCTCGATCAGTTTCAGAATCAGCGCGTGTCTGTCTTTTTTCATTTTGCTCCTCCGGGAGATATATCCTTAATTATGTATATTAAACCAAAAAATGAATATTTTTGCAAGGGTTAAATCGGAAAAATCGGATTATTTTTCGATTTTATCCTGCAATACGCGCCAGAATTTATCGTTTTTTATGCGGATGAAGTCCGCGTAGCTCCCGCACTTCGTCACCCGCACGCTGCTTCCGAAGGGAACGGGAATCGCATCCTCGCCGTCGGCGGAAAGGAACAGCGGCCGCTTTTCGTCTGCGGGACGGACCGTGAGCGCCCGTTTTTCCGAGAAGATAATGCACCGCGAGGACATGGCGTACGGGCATATCGGCGTGAGGATGATGCTCTCGAGCGTCGGTTCCGCGATCGGGCCGCCCGCCGCGAGGCAGTAGGCGGTGGACCCCGTCGGCGTCGCGAGAACGATACCGTCCGCACGGTAGGTGTTGACCGGTACGCCGTCGCATTCCACGGCGATTTCGGTCAGGTTGATCCCCGCGCCGCGGGCAAAGACCGCGTCGTTCAGGCAATTGACGGTTTTCACGACTTCGCCGTCCGTAAAAATCTCCACGGTGAGCATCATGCGCGAATCGACGGAATACTCCCCCGTTTCAAGGGCGCGCAGAAGCGCAAGCTCGTTCGCCTCGAGCCCCGCCATAAACGCGACGTTTCCCGCGTTGACGCCGAGCACGGGTTTGCCGAACCGCGCGGCGGATTTCGCAGAACGGATGATCGAGCCGTCGCCGCCTACGGCGATCACGACGTCGCAGTCGGCGTAAAACCGCTCCGCAGGAACGACGGGAGCGCCCGTTTTTTCCGCAAGTGCCTCGCACCCGGGAGCGAGTACGGACGATATCCCGTAACGCCGCAGGGTATCACAGATATGTTCCGCCGCCTCCGACGCGCCTTTGCGCGTCAAATTCGGGTCGATTGCCGCTCTCATTGCAAAATCATCTCCGTATCGACCG
>JAFRTA010000275.1 GCA_017427315.1 Clostridia bacterium | reverse complement strand
CATCTGATTCAATTATATTAATTTTGCCGTCTGGCAATGTTTTTTACAAAAAAAGGCGCCGGATAATTCTCTGCGGGAGGCGGACCTATGGCAGACGCGGCGCCGAAGCGCAACGGAGAGATCGATTTCTGGAAATTTGTCGCTTCGATCTATATCGTTCTGTTTCATTCCAGAGCCTTCTATGACCCGGACCTGTTCCGGGGAAGCATGGCGCTGGCGGTCGAATTCTTCTTCGTGGTCAGCGGATTTTTCTTCGCGTTGTCCGTATATCGCGACAACCGGGAGTTCCGTCTGCGAACCATCGGCAGGGAAACCGCCGACTTTCTCCGACACAGGGTCGGCGGGTTTTTGTATTACTATCTGTTCGGATTCGGCGTTTCTTTTTTGCTGGCGATCCTCCAATACAGATCCGCGCTGCTTTCTTTTAAAACGATCAGAGACGTCGTTCTGGAGTTCTTTCTGCTGTCGAGTCTGACCTCGACAACGTGCCGGATCATCCCCGCCGACTGGTACCTCTCGGCGATGCTGATCGCAATGCTTCTGCTGTATCCGTTTTTCCGTTATAAAAAAGGCATTTTTTCCGCAATCGTCGCGCCGATCCTCGGCGTCGGAGGGCTTGTTTATATTATGATCCGGTTCGGCGTGATCGCCTCAAGCGGGAACGGCGCATTTCCGCCCAAGGGGCTGACCCGTGCCGTTACGAGCATCTGTCTCGGTGTTGCCGCGTACCGCATTTCCGAATTATTGAAGAAAAAGAGTTTCGACAAATTCGGCGCCGCGCTCTGCTCCGGGATCTGCGCGATCTCCATTCTGGTCACGTTCGCGCTGTTCTGGCGGATGCCGAAAACGGTACAGCCCGTCGCCGTTGTGCTCTCCGCGGTCTTCGTCGCGATCTCCGCAAGCGAAAAATCTGTCTTCAGCCGGATGTTCCCCGTAAAAATCTGTCGGAAGCTGGGCGAATTCAGTCTGGCGATCTATTTGGGGCATTCCGCCGTCAGGACCGTTCTTCTCGCCCTTGCAAACCGCATCACCTTTTTACAGCCGCTGTTTGCGAATGGCGACAAACAGTGGTACGGCGTGCTGATCTATCTCGTCTGCTCCGCGGCGCTCGCCGTGATCATGATGCTGCTGCGCAAATGGCTGAACGCATTCCTCGCTGCAAGAAAAAAAGCGAAAACCGGGCAGCCGGTTACCGTCGAATAATCCCCGACAGGGAACCCCCCGCCCCGCAGGAATACCTGCGGGGCGGGGGGTTTCAGATAAATCGGAATTCCGCAACATCGTTTCCCGTCAATTCACGCTCTCGCGAGACTGCGACAGATCAGAATTTACTCTTCCTCACCTTCGCCGCGATGACCGTGATGTCGTCCGCTCTGCCGGCGGGCGCTTCCTCGCGCGCCAGCGAAGCGATTCCCGCGGCAATGTCCTCCGCGCGTTCGTCACGAAGAAGCGCAAGCCGTTCCCGCAGCAGCTCGCGCGGGATATCCGCCGCGCCGTCGCTCATCATGATCAGCAGGTCGCCGTCGTTCATCTGCCCGGTCTCCCGCTCAAAATCGACGTCGCGCAATATTCCGAGCGGCATCGACGCGCGGTCGACGCGGATGACTCTGCCGGTACGGCAGATCAGCGAGGCGGCGGCGCCCGCCTTATAAAACGCCGCGGTCCCTTCAAACAGATCCACGCAGATGATATCGAGCGTGGCGAGCGTTTCCTCCCTCGATTTTACCATCAGCGCGGAATTGACGATCTTGACCGCGCATTCAAACCCGAAGCCGGCGCGCAGAAGCCGCGCGGCGAGATTCACCGTCATCGCCCCGTCGACCGCCGCGCGGCTGCCCGTGCCCATGCCGTCGCTGAGGATCATCACGAAATGCCCTCTGCCGTCGTTGAAAAAATCGTACGCGTCGCCGCAGACGGACTGACCCGCGCCGACGTACTGACTCGCCCCCGCCCGAACGGAATACGGCGGCTTTTCGCAGAAAAACAGCCCGAGTCGTTCCGGATCGGTCCGATCGATCACGGGCGGCGCAAACGTGACGCCCGTGGCGGCGTTCACCGCCTCCGTCAAAATCCTGACGGATATTTTTTTATCGGCGGGCGATGCGTATATCTGCAGCGTCATATACCCCTGCGCGTTGATCTCGCATAACGCGCCGAACGTTCGAAGTCCGGACTCCTCGGCCGCCGCCCGCGCCTTTTCTCCCGTTTCGGGCGAAAAAACGACGTCGCCGCCGAGCTCCCGCGCGAGATCGTTCAGCATCACCGAAACGGACGTGAACTGATCTGCCGCGAGCCGGCGCGTCTCGGCAAGACGCAGCTCCGAAGCGCGCTTGAATTCCCGCATCGTATACCGTTCGTTAAAGCACGCCGTCAGCGCCTCCGTCCTGCCGCAGCGCCGCGCGAATTGGTCCGGCAGCGCGTCGGGCGCGGCGGGCTCTCCGTTTTTGCGGCGCATCGTCAGCCGCGAAAACGCGTCGAGCGTCGCGTCAAACTGATATTCCCAACAGCTTTTCCGCCGCTCGCAGTCCGCGCAGACCAGCTCGCGCACATCCTCGTAAACGGCGCGTTCGTTCCTGTTCTCGAGCTTGCCCAGCGCGCCCGAGACCCGACGTACCGTTCCGCAGACTTCATAGACCGTATCCGACGCGGCCTTCAGCTTGTACCGCAGCAGCTCCTTCATGTTTTCCGACTCGTCGGAATAACCGGGAGAGAGGAAGAACGCCGAAAAAAAGCCGTCCGTCTTGCGGGGCAGCAGCGTGACCGCAAGCGCCGCCGCCCCGGTTTCGATCGCGGCGGCGAACAGCCCCTCGGCGTCGCCGGCAAACAAATAAACAAAGGCGTTGCCGATCATAAAAGCGACCGCGGCGAAAAACCGGTTGACTCTGCCCGCAGCCGCCGCAAACAGTCCGCCCAGCGGCAGCGCGCCGGAAAAAAGCTGCGCGCCGTCGGCAAAGCCCATCAGCGCGCCGAAGCATACGCCGCCGATGCTGCCCGCGCTTTCTCTGCCGAAGATCGCGCAGATCAGCACGAGGAAGCACGCAACCATCCGCGCGGGAGACACGCCGTAAATATCAAGACGCGAAAGCGAGAGAAGAAAGGCGGAGGCGACCGCCAGAACCGCCGCCAGCTCCGAGGCGCGCAGCACCTTTTTTTCCCGCAGAGACGAAAAAACGAGACGCGCCTGCTGCATGAAATAACAGAAGCAGCCGCCGACCGCCCCTTCCGCAAGGCAGAGCAGCAGCTCGAACGCGTCGCCTTCCGCGCCGAGCGTGAAAGCCAGTCCGGAGGCGGCGACGCAGCTCCCCGCCGACACCGCGACAAAGGCGCGGCGAAGCCGTTTCCCGGACAGCCGCCGCGCGGTGTAAATCAGAATCGTCCCGGTGAGGATCGCGGCGATATACTTGACCGCGCGCAGATCCGCCCCGGTGACGACGTAGCCGAGGATCGCCCCGCCCGCCGCCGCGGGCAGCTCCGCGGCCGGCACGCTCATCGCATACGCCGCGCCGAGCGGCGAAAGAGACGTAAACATCCTGCCCAGCGACAGCACGAAACCGCTCGCGAACACGCCGAGAAACCGCAGCGCGGCAAACACGATATCCGCCGTCTCGGGGTACGCTTCGATCAGCCCTTCGACCCGCATTTTCAGCTTCTGCATCATTACACATCCTTTGAACCTGATACAACGGCAGTGTACCCGACGCAGGGCGAGAGATGTGTCGCAATTCGGCGGCGCAGGAAATTTTTGCGGAAATTTTAAAAAAAATACAATTCTCTATGGCGCGGCGGACGGATATGTGCTATACTGTCACAGAATACGACAAGCAAAGGAAGAAAAAACATGAGCAACCGCATGTACATCTCCTGCCTCGATATGGAGGGCGTGCTGACGCCGGAGATCTGGATCGCCTTTTCCGAGGCGAGCGGCATTCCCGAGCTGCGCCGCACCACCCGCGACGAGCCGGATTACGACAAGCTGATGCGCTGGCGCATCGGTATTCTGAAAGAGCACGGCCTCGGGCTCAATGAAATTCAGGCGACGATCGCGAAGATCGACCCCCTGCCCGGGGCGAAGGAATTTCTCGACGAGCTGCGCGCGATCGGACAGGTCGTGATCCTGAGCGACACCTTTGAGCAGTTCGCCTCGCCTCTGATGAAAAAGCTCGGTATGCCGTCCATCTTCTGCAACACCCTCGACGTCGCGCCGGACGGAGAGATCACCGGGTTCCGGATGCGCTGCGAAAAATCGAAGCTCACGACGGTCAAAGCCCTGCAGTCGATCGGCTTCGAGACGATCGCCGCGGGCGACAGCTACAACGACCTCGACATGATCCGCGCCGGACGCGCCGGCTTTTTGTTCCGCAGCACGGACAAAATCAAAGCGGACAATCCCGACATCCCCGCGTTTGAGGAATTCGGCGAGCTGCTGGCCGCCTTCCGCGCCGCGATGCGGGCGTAACAAAAACAGCCGAAGCCTCCGCCGGATCGCTTCGGCCGAATATAACACAGGCGCCGTGCTTCCGAAAAAGCACGGCGCCTGCGTTATTCTGTCAATTGTTTTTTCTTCTGTCCGTTGCTCCCGCCGTTATGACAGCTTGCCGCTGATACCGTCCAGAAGGCCTGCGATCTTTGCCATCAGCGACTTGAACCACTCGATGAATCTGTAAAGGAAGCTCTTCGCGACCTGGCGCGCGGCGTCCTTCTGAAGATCCTTTTCGACGACGTCAATGATCCTGTCCGCGATCTGCTCATAGCCGTGCGGCGTGGGATGCGCGATCAGCGCGTATTCGATGGAATCCGTGATCGACATGATCTGACCGATGGACTTCGGATTTACCGAAGTGGGCGTATCGACGTCGGAAATATCGACGTACAGGCAGCCGTACTGCAGCGCGCACCGCTGCGTATACTGATTCACACGGTCCATGATGCCGTTGAGGATAGAGCCGATCTTGATCTCGATCTCATCGTTCAGCGTCGCGTCCTTGAGGGGATTCAGCGTGCCGACGAGGACGATCTTCGCGTCGGGATTGACCTTTCTGACGTAATCGATCAGAAGAGGATACGCGTTCTCCCAGTAGTGGAAATATTTGTCGAGCAGTTCGATGATATGGGCGACGCCCGCGGGGAGAGATGCGGTATCGTTGAAATCAAGCACGTTCAGGCCGAAGATCTGCGCCTTGTAAATGACGTCCGTCTGGCCGACGCCGATGGTGATCAGGCTCGCGTTTTTGATCATATCGCGCACGCTCATGATCTCGCCGGTCTGACCGTAGGTCGACTGGCCGTCGAGCGCATAGCTCAGCGGGTCGCCGAAGTACCGCAGATCCGTCTCGTAACGCTCGGTCATGTAGGAATACGCATAGGTGAACTCTTCGTCGCGGAAGCCGTCGTCAATGCCGAGCAGGTCGAGCACGTACGCGGTGGATACGGCGTCGTGCGCCAGGGGCCACAGCTTTCCGCTCATGTCGCGGATATCCTCCGGCGCGGCGAGCCCGAATTTTTCGGCGACCAGGTTCGGATAGGAACCGGGCACGTTGCGGCACTCGAAATTGCCGTAGGTGTCGTTGAGGTAGATATGATCCTGCCACACGTCGCCGGCGCCGTAACCGCGGGTGAAGCTGTCGCCGATCGCGACGTACCCGATGCCTTTCTGCAGCGGGGCATAGAGCGCGCTCTTATCCGTCTCGGTATCGGCGGCGATCGCCGGAGATGCGAGAAGCGACGCCATCAGGACGGCGAGGACCACCGTAAGGATTTTGAATGCTCGTTTCATGGTAATTACTCCTTTTATATTTTTATCCATTAACAATTATAACGCGATTGTTTATTTTTTGCAATAGCCAACAATAAAAAAGATGAAAAAATAGGCAAATTCACGGTTTTGGCGTGGCGTCGTGGCGTCGTTTCCCGACGTCCGGACGCCGATATCCGATATCAGATCTCCGCCCCGCGGAAAACTCCGCTCTCCGTGCTCACGGAAAAACCAGATTTACAAATAACATGCAATATGATATCATCTTTTCGGAACGGTCTCCGGCTCTTTTTTCGCAATGTGACAGAATTGTCACCCGTTTGTCATCCGAAAGTCACTTTGCCGTTGTAGTATTGCATACAGAAAGGGGCGAGCCGTCATGCTGTGTCCGTTCTGCGGCGCCGAAACGGAAAAAGGGGCGCTTCATACCGGCAAAGACCATATCATCTACATCAACAAACCGCACAATAAACTGTTCGGCGTTATTCCAGATCGCGACGGAGGAGAGATGGAGCTGACAGAAAACGGTATCCTTCGGCTCGTTTTCGGTCCTTGCAGGTTTCCGGCGTACAAATGCGCCGCGTGCCGAAAACTGATCCTGGATTATTCTGGTCAGGCGGAAGAAGACCCTGCGTTCAAAAAGTTTCTGTGATCTCTGAATATGTGAGGTATCCGCCGTGAAAAAGAGAAATGATCGGGATATCCATCCTGAAGGTATCAAAATGAAGAAAAAAAAGAAGATCCGCCCGAAGACTGATGACCGGACGTACACATCGTTGATCCGATGCAAAGGAGGACCCGAAATGACAGAAAAAAGAAAACGCGTAAAGATCCTTGCGCCGATCCTCGCTGCCGTTCTCGCGGCGGTCGCCTGCGCGGCAATATTTCTCCCGCGGCTCCTGAGCGCGCCGACGGAGGAACAAGGCGGGTTTTGCGGAAAAGGGTTCCGCACGGTGATCTGGGAGCTTTCCGAAAACGGTACGCTGACCATCCGCGGCAAGGGCGCGATGAAGGACTGGTCGTGGGATCACGCAAATTCGGATTCTCCGTTCTTCTGGAACGAAGAGATCCGCAGCATCATCATTGAAGAGGGCGTGACCTCGATCGGCAGCGCGGCGTTCATCTACTGCCGGAACCTGGCGGACGTCTCTTTGCCGGAAAGCCTTGTTTCGATCGGGAACTACGCCTTCTCCGGCTGTGAAAAGCTGCGGGAGGTGACGCTGCCCGGGCGCCTTGAAAAAATCGGAAGAAACGCCTTTGAGGGACTTTCCGGTCTGTGCTCGATTGAAATTCCCGCGTCGGTAAAAGAGATCGGCAGCGAACCGTTCCTTGACTGTCCCGAGCTTGCTGAGATCGCCGTGGCGGAGGGCAGCGCCGCCTTTCTCAGCGAGAACGGCGTACTGTATGACGCGGAAAAGACCCGGCTGATCCGTTATCCGGCGAAAAAGACCGGCGACACGTATACGGTCCCCGCCGGGGTCGATGAGCTCGACGGCGGCGCGTTTCAGGATTGCGCGGCTCTGGAGCACATCGCGCTGCCGGATTCGCTGGCGTGGATCCATCAATGTGCTTTCTCACGCTGCGGAAGTCTGAAAGAGCTGACCGTTCCGGAAAACGTTTCTATGATCGGATTCTACGCCTTCGGAGAATGCCGCAGCATGGAAAAGATCGGGCTGCCCGACAGCGTCGAAGATCTCGGGAGTCAAACGTTCGGCGGGTGCGAAAGCCTGACCGAGATCGCGGTCCCCTCCGGATTTGACTGCCTGGGGCACTCGATGTTCGAGGGCTGCAGATCGCTGAAAAAGGTCGTGCTGCCGCAGGGCTTGACCGAGATCCGTGAAATGGCGTTTCAAGGCTGCGAAAGCCTGACGGAGCTGACGATCCCGGACGGCGTGACGAAGCTGGGCAACAGCATCTTCCGCGATTGCAAAAAGCTGAAAACGGTTTCTCTGCCCGATACGATCCGCACAATGGACGTCTGCGGCTTTGAGATGTGTGAAAGCCTTGAATCTGTCCGGCTGCCCGCCGCGCTGACCTCGCTGCCGATGGGAACGTTCACCGGCTGCGCGTCGCTGACCCAGATCGAGCTCCCGAAAAACCTCGCCTCGATCGACGGCAACGTCTTTGAAGGCTGCGAAGCGCTGACCGGGATCCGCGTGGAAGAGGGCAGCGCGGCGTTCGCCTCCGTTGACGGCGTGCTGTTCAACAAAGAAAAGACCGCGCTGCTGATCTATCCGGAGGGCAGGACAGCCGTTTCTTACGCCGCGCCGGACGGGACCGAAACGGTCGCGGGGGAAGCCTTTGTGAACTGCAGCGCGCTCAAAACCATCTCGCTGCCCGCAAGCGTGCGGTCCGTCGGACCGGAGGCGTTTATCATGTGCGCGGCCTTGAAGGAAGTCCTTTTTACCGACGGACTCGCCTCTCTTGCCCAGGGGACCTTTTACGACTGCCCGGCGCTGACCGCGCTGCGCATCCCCGCGTCGGTGACCGATATCGGCGGAAACCCCTGTTCTGCCTGCGGCGCGCTGACCGCGATCGAGGTCGACGAAAACAACAAGTCGTACCGCTCCGTCGACGGCGTACTGTACAATAAAGACATAACGACGCTGATCGCCTATCCCGACGGAAAGCCGGACGCGGCGTTTACCGTGCCGGACAGCGTAACTTCGATCGATTTTCTCGCGTTTTACAATGCATCCGCGCTGAAAACGGTTTATTACCACGGCACAAAGGAACAATGGGAAAAAATGACCGCCGGTCTCGGAAACGCCGTCACGGTGCATTTCGGCAAAGAATGATCGCTTTTGTGATTTACAAAAAGAAAAAGATATGCTATAATCCCCCTCGGAACGATTTCCGAGGGGATTGTTTTCGTTCGTTTTTTCCGTATTTTATTTTTTTCAGGTTTTATAAATCACATGATCGGGAGGCTGTTTATGGGAAAGATCAGACCGCTTTACGATAACTGCCTCGTCTCCTGCGTGATCGCGGCGGACACGCATATCGATATCAAGCATCCGCAGCCGTGGCTGCCGCAGCTTCTTTTAAAACGGGCGCTGTCGGATTCGACGAACGCGCGCACAAAGCAGGACGCGTTCATCATCATCGGCGACACGACCTCGCGCGGCGACGACGTGAACTGGGGCCTGACGGAGGACTGCTTCAAGAAATACCCCGCCCCGGCGAAGGAGATCTTTCTCCCGCTCGGCAATCACGACACCTGGAACGACGACGGCTACGACAGCGCGATCGACTGCTGGCGCCGCGCGGTGAAGACCATCTGCGGCAAAGCGCCCGAGCGGCAGTATTTCTCCGCGGACGTCAATGGCTTCCGCTTCGTATTTATGGGCAGCGTCGGCGACGTGGGCGACATGCCCGTGCTCGGCGAAGAACAGCTCGCGTGGCTCGACGGCGAGCTCGCGGCGGGGACTGCGGACGGCAGGCCCGTGTTCGTCTTCAACCACCAGAGCCCGAACGGACGCCACGGCCTGCCGCAGACGGCGACCGCGCACCCGGAGCCGGATATCGACCCCGCGGAGGGCGGCGTCGGAGAAGAGTCCGACGCGCTGGAGGCGATATTGAAAAAATATCGGAACGTATTCTATTTCTCCGGGCATTCCCATATGGGCTTCTGCGGCGAAAGATTCCTGCGGGAGCGCGGTTTTTCGAGCTTCGAGGAGGAAGACGGCGTCGCGCTGTTCAATCTGCCGAGCAACGCCTGCGGGAACCACTCGGGCGAGAACAACCGCAACTGCGTCGGACTCGTACTTGAGATCTACAAAGACAACGTCGTCGTCCGCCCGCGGGATTTCCTGCTGCACACGTGGTTCGGAAAAGTCCCTGTGCGGGACGGAAAACCGTATTTCGAAAAAGAATATTGAGAGAAAACCGAAAAATGCCGACGGCGGACCGTCGGCATTTTTTATCGTATCTTTATTTCTCCGGCTTCGATTCCGACGCAAAACGTTCGCGGGTCTGCTTTTCGGGCGATACCGGCGAGATCTCGCCCGCCTTCGACAGCGCGGTCTTGGTCATCAGCGGACCGACCAGCTCGTAGATCATCACGCTGAACAGGATGATGTTGCGGATCATGCCGCCCATCTCCTCGCCCAGCACCTGCGCGCTCACGACCATGCCGAGGGCGACGCCCGCCTGCGGGAAGAGCGTGATACCGAGGTATTTTTTCACGTTGTGATCGCATTTCATCAGCGCGCTCGAGCCATGTGCGCCGAAGTATTTGCCGAGGCAGCGCACGAGGATATAGACAACGCCGATCATCACGACCTTCCAGCTGCGGAACACGTCCAGCTCGAGCTGCGCGCCGGAGATCACGAAAAACACCGTGTACAGCGGCGCGGTCCAGCGCTCCGCGCGGTGCATGATATCCGCGGAATACTCGCTCATATTGCAGAAGATCGTGCCGAGCATCATGCACACAAGCAGAGACGAGAAGGAGATCTTCGCCGGACCGATCCGGATCTCAACCGATGCGATCGCGATCGTCATCAGCACGAATGCGATCGTCATGGCAAGACGGTTTGTGTTCGAGAAAAACAGCTTTTCGAGGAATGTCAGCACCGCGCCCATGACCGCGCCGAGGATCAGCGAGCAGATGATCTCGAGAAGCGGGTTCACGATCACGGATACGAGATTCAGATCGCCGCCGTTCATCGCCTGCGCAACACCGATGGAGACCGCGAAAACCACAAGCCCCACCGCATCGTCGAGCGCGACGATGGGCAGAAGAAGATCCGTGACGGGCCCCTTCGCCTTATACTGACGCACGACCATCAGCGTCGCCGCGGGCGCCGTAGCGGAGGCGATCGCGCCGAGAGTGATCGCCACAGGCAGCGGCAGCACGTCCGGGCCGAGAATAAAGTGCAGCCCGATCAGAGCAGCGTCGACGAGCAGCGTCGCCGCAACCGCCTGGATAATACCGATCACCGTGGCGGTCCTGCCGGTCTGTTTGAGCTGGCCCAGCCGGAATTCGTTGCCGATATCGAAGGCGATAAAGCCGAGCGCCGCATTGGAGAGCAGCGACACGTGCCCGAGCTCCTCCATGGAATTGAACCCCAGCCCCTGAAGGCCGAGCCTCCCCAGCAGATAGGGCCCGACGATGATGCCCGCCAGCAGAAACGCGGTCACGTCGGGCAGCTGCAGATGCAGATATTTGAATGCGCGGGTCATCATCAGCCCCGCGAACAGCGACACCGCGGTCGCCAGAAGGATATTCATCGTGCTCATGGAAACCTTTTCTCCCATTCCGTAATATACAACCGATAATTATATACCCGCCCG
This sequence comes from Clostridia bacterium, assembly GCA_017427315.1. GTDB lineage: Bacteria > Bacillota > Clostridia > Oscillospirales > Acutalibacteraceae > RGIG2774. Next base: position 1,970 of record JAFRTA010000275.1, on the reverse strand, counting down.
CAGGGAATATCAAGAGGTTTCTTGACAATATTTTGCGGAGGGAGTATGATAAATTCTGATTTAACGGCGAAGCCGTTAAATCAGAATTTTGGATATCAGGTGTCGGATCTCGTGGATCGTGCTTGTGAACTTTATTATTATCTTCTGTTATATTCGCATTGTTAATTCTTTGATTTGAGTCGCGGTTTCGGCACGATATCCGATCCCCGATCCCCGATATCCGCGGAGGGCGTCAGCCCGACAAACTCAGAATTTCAGGAGGGAACGTCCATGCCCGACCCGGTCATCGAACTCGAATTATACCTCGTCCGTCACGGCGAGTCGCGCTCCAACGCGGGGCTGCTCGATCCGGAGGATTTCCGCGCCTTTGAGGATCCGTTTCTCACCGAAAAGGGGCTGCGGCAGGCGCGGCTTCTGGGGGAATTCTTTTCCCGCCTCGATCTCGACTGCATCCTCGCGAGCGGACAGAACCGCGCCCTGCAGACCGCGGGCGAGGTCGCCGCGCGCCAAAAACGCACGCGCGCCGTCGAAGCGCATCCCGTGTTCACCGAAGGGCGTCTCTCGCCGGAATTCGGCGAAAAACACTTTGACGAGATCGCGGCGGCGCACCCTTACGCCGTGCCCGCGCAGGGCGTCGACCCTGCGGGCGATTTCGTGGCCACGCAGGACGAGCCCGGCGACGCGCCGACGGTCCTGCGCGCAAAGCAGGCGCTCGCGTATCTGCACGGACGGTTCCGCAGCGGCGAAAAGGTCATGGTCGTCGCGCACGCGATGTTCAACACGGTCCTGCTGTTCACCGCGCTCGGGCTTTCGACCGACGGGATATTCGATTTCGCGATCGCGAACACCGGCGTGACAAAGCTCGTGTTTTATCAAAAGGGCACCGGCCGGTGGGGCTGCGACACGCATCTGATCTTTCATAACAGCCTTGCGCACCTCGCGGACGAATTCCCCGACGCGATCTTCACCGCATATTAAAACGGCGTCACCCTGGGAGCCCGCCTCGCGCTTCAATTCGCGAACTATGATTTTGAATGGAGCTATCACCCCGGCGAGGGACACTGCAGCAGATACTGGAAAGAGGATTTTGCCCGAGAGGTGCTTCGCTTCCTCTGGAAAGACTGGGATACCGCGCCGATCCGTGCGCGCGGGCTGTCGAAGCGCGTCGCCGAGCTGATCGACCTTGACGAGCCGTGGACGGAGACGACCGCCGCGCTCCCCGCTCCCGCGCCCTGCGCCGCGGCGGGCGGCGTTTTCCGGATCGTGAACGGCGCGGTCGTTTCCGAAAAAAGACGGAACGCGGACCGTCGCCGCGGACGGGTTCTCCGAGCCGACCGCCCTTGCGCTGTCCTCCGATCTCTGGCGGCTGTATATCGCCGACCGCGCCCGCGCCTGCGTTTACGCGGCGACAATCCGGGAAGACGGTTCTTTGACGGATATCAAACCGCTGTCTTCCCTGCAGACCGCGACCGACCCGCAGTACCCCGGCGCGTTCGATCTGTGCGTGACGGAGGACGACCGGATCCTCGCGGCGACGGAGCTCGGCATACAGTGCATCCGCTCCTTCGGCCTCGTGGACGCGATCATGCCGCTGCCCGGCAACGCCGTACCGGGGCGGCTCCGCCTTGCCGGGCATCTTCTTTACGCCGACTGCGGCGAAAAGGCGTATTGCCGGAAAATGAAGATCCGGGCAAAAGCACCCGGTTCCGGCCCCTCCGAGCCGAAACACACCGGATATTACGACTGAACCGCAGCGGATGCGAAAGCAACGGCGCCGCCGATCCTTTTTCGGATCGGCGGTTTTTTTGTTCTTCACGGATTTTTGTGGAAATAAAAGGTCGATGAGTGATGAATTCTGATTTATGCGCGCAGCGCATAAATCAGAATTTCGGATATCGGGTATCGGATCTCGTGGATCGTGCCTGTGAATTTTATTGTTAGTTTCTATTGTATTCACAGAGTTAATTCTT
>JAFRTA010000274.1 GCA_017427315.1 Clostridia bacterium | reverse complement strand
CGCCCGTCTTCGCCGGAATACAGCGGCAGCGTCATATAACGCACCATGGGCTCGGCCTCGGCGGGGTCGTCGGAGACGAAGCCGATATTGCGGACCTCCCGCCCGTCCACGAACACGCGGGTGCCGTAGTCGACGGAAAAGCTGCAAAGCGTGAGATACGTCTCCGGCTCCGTAAGGATCACAACGCGCCACGTGCCGAGATGATCGTCGATGAAAGAGCCGGTCTCCTTTTGCGGCGCGTCGGGGGACGCAATGTCGGCGGGCGTCAGAAGCACCCCCGGCCAATAATCCCATTTGTTGAGGATATGGTACACTTCTGCGGTGAAATCGGTCTCCCGCACGTCCAACACGCCGTCCAGCGGCTTCAGCACGGGGAATTGCGTCTGCACACGGCTGCGGCACAGAAACAGGAAACAGACGCTGAACAACAGCGCCGATAAGGGAAGAAAATACCGCTTTACCAGCCGGACGATCTTGTTTCCGTTCATGTCGGCCCCCTCCTTTTCCGTATCGAAACGTCCCCGGGAAGCTCCGACGGGGTGTTTTGACCCGGGATCTGTTTGCAGGATATCATCATTATAGCATCCGATCTGAAAAAAATCGGGTTTCTTACAAAATTGTAAGAAACAAATTTGCGGCGGAGCGGTCGCCGGAACGCCGTATACGCCGCCCGAACGCGGACGTTTCTCCGACTGCCGCGCGGATCCCGCCGCCGTCCGCTGCCGATCCCGTTCTCCCTGCGCGTTAAGGCTTCCCGACGCAGCGGTCTTCGGTTTTTCCGTACACCGCAAGCCTGTTGTAAACCAACGCGGCAAAAAGCAGAACGAACCCGATCGCGTAAAGAAGCTGCTGCCCGTAAACGGTCCTTCCCAGCACGGTGTTCCCCGCCGCCTGTACGGCGGAAAGGATGCGCCCGCCCAACAGCGTCGCGCAAAAGCTGCTTGCGCCGCAGAAGGCGTTCTTTACGGCAAGTGCCTGCGTGATATAGTCGTTCTCCACAAAGGCGTAAAGCATCAGCGAAGCGTTCTGGTTGGTGCCCGCGAGACTGATCTGATAGAGGATCGAAAGGGGGATAAGCAGCAGCCTCGTGCCCGGCGCGGTGAAAACGCCGCAAAGAAAAGAACCCGCGGTGAGCACGCTGCCGAGGAAGCAGCCCTTTGCATAACCCGCGCGGTCCGAATAGCCGCCGAACGGTTTCGAAAGCGCAAAACGGCACAGACACGCCGCAACGTTGATCACCTGCAGTCTGCCGACGGAGAAGCCCAGCTCCTGCGTTTTATAGGTTCCGACAAAGCCGCCGACAAAGCTCTGGGCGAACGCGCTCAACGCGCAGAGGAACGTCGCCCGGCGAAAACGCGGATTGCCGAAGGTGTGCGAAAGAACGTCGGCGAGCCGCTGACGCTCCGACGCGCCGCGCAGAGGCTGCTCCTCCATCCGCAGAAAACAGATCAGATTGACCGCGGTCACCGCCGCCATCACGCTCCCCAGAAAGACGAACGCGGACGGCAGCTTTCCTTTCGCTTCAAAGGCGTCCGTGATAAATCCCAGCGTGAGGGAATACCCCACGCCCGAAAGCAGGGAGACCATCTCCTTGCCTGCGGAAAAGCGCGCCCGGCGCTCAGGAGAAACGAAGGAATTTCCCCATCGGTAGGCGATGGACTGGTTTACGTAAAATGTGAAATATCCCAGCAGCAGAAGCGCGGCGGCGGCCACGGCCTTCCCGCCGAAGCCGAAGGGCAGAAAAGGCACGGCGTAGAGCAGGGTGAACAGAAGCTGGCTGGCCGTATCCAGAGCCGTTACGTTTTTTTCACGCGCCGGAGCCGCGCCGCGAGCGGGACCGTGAAAAGCTGCAGCAAAAACGTGACCGACGCGGCGGAAGAGAGCACGCCCGTAAAAGCGTCGCTGCAGCCGATGTATTTGAGCAGCTTCGCCAGATAAACGTCCGTGCAGGAAAGAGAGATAAAATACTCCATCGTGCACTGGATCAAGTAAGATACACGGGAACGCCGGTATGATCTCGATTCGTAAACTGTTTCCATTTTAAATTCTCGGATTTCGGATATATTTGTCAAGCGACGGTCGGTTCCCCTTCATCGGAGCAATCCGCTGTTTCGCCTTTTGCCGCACGCGGCGTTATCCGCCGGCGCTTTTTCTTTCGGGCACGCGCCGAAGAACGGGGCCGCGCGCTTTTTTCACCGCGGGACGTCGGCCGGGAGACGTTCCGGTTCCGGAAGACCGCCGCTCCGCGCTCCGTTTTGCAGTCTTCGGCACGGTTCGTTTTTCGTCTCACGGACAGGTCTATCCTCATGCGGCCGTGAGATCCCCTTTTTCCGCTTTTATCAAAAAAACATCCTCCGTCGGGTTTGAGTTGTTTGTTTTTCCGTGGTACAATGATATCACAGTTTCCGAACCGAACCCGACGTCAACGGATTTCTGATAAAAAACGGACCATCCGCCGGCGATCCGATCGTTCCGCGGCACACCGCATCCGGCTTCGCCGCAAAGAAACGGATTATGCCCCGGCTGCCGCTGCTGAAAAAATGCCCGTGAGCGATCATAAGTCGTAAGATCCGTCAGCGTTAACAGGTTCATTCCCACCATAACATCAGGGAGGAAAAACGAAATGCACACGTTTTATCTTGTTCTGAAAACGCTGCTCGTCTATCTGTATACGATCACGGCGGCGCTTTCGCCCGCGGTCGGCGGCGGGGACTTTGAACCGTCGGCGCCCGTTGAGCCCGGCGATCCATTAAAGTACATTCAGGTCGAAGCCGTCGACGAAGGCTTTGATATGTGCACGCCGCCGGCGGAGGGCGGCGGTTACCGATACGGCCCGTCGATGATCCTCAACACCGACGGCAGTCTCGACGTCTGGTGCGCGACCGACGGCCCGGGCGACATCTCCGACCTGGTCGGCTACTTCCGCCTGTATGACGGCGGAAAACGAAAAAGCTTCGAAAAGATCGCACTAAAACCGACCGGTGGCGGCTGGGACAGCCTTTCCACCTGCGATCCGGGCGTGATCAAGTTCGGCGGCTACTATTATATCGGCTACACCACCACGCTCGACAAACGGGGCGTGGACAACGATATCTGCGTCGCCCGAAGCAAAAATCCCGACGGGCCGTATGAAAAATGGACGGGGACCGGCTGGGGCGTTGAGCCCGTTCCGCTGATCGAATACACCGACAACCCGGATTTCTGGGGCGCGGGCGAACCCTCGTTCGTCATGATGGGCGACGAGCTGTATATCTACTACAGCTGGAACACTGCCGGCGCGACGACGCATCTCGCGATTGCCGACGCAACGGATGAAAACTGGCCCGCCACGCTGGAATACAAGGGCGAAGTGATCCCGGACAAGATCGGCGGCGACTCGGCAGACGTGAAATACCTCGACGAATACGGGCGCTTCATCGCCGTCTATACGGAAAAGCGCTTCTCCCCCGACAGCTACGTCGCAGTCTGGGAATCCTTTGACGGGGTGGATTTCCGCCGGTGCGGCGTCATCAAGAACAACACCGCCGCGCGTCTCCACAACTGCGGGATCTCCGGCAGGGCGGACGGCCATATCGACGCAGGAGACCCCGTTTATCTCGGCTACGCTTACGGCGACTGGGGACCGATCGGCTGGGCGACGAGGCTCCACGAGATCAGACTGTCGCTTGCCGACGGGCCGAAGACGGACGACACGGCCGAAGAAAACATTGAAACGCCGATCGGGACGCGGCCCGTGAAAGCCATCCCGCACGTGCTGACCGTCAAATCGGAGAAGCAGGTCTACAACATTTCCGGCCCCACAAAGGTCTGGACGATGTCGTTTGACGACGACCGCTATTGTTTCCCCGTGCTTCTCGGCACAAGGTTTTACGGCTATGACGAATCCGTGATAAAGATCGTCGGCGGGATCATGTACCCCGTCGGCGAGGGCTCGACCTGGGTCAGGCTCGAATGGAACGGGATCATCGACGACTTCCTGGTGAATGTCGTCAGTGACGGCTGATTTGTTTCGTTATGATTTTCGAAGAGATAAAGTCAGGCAGAAAAAAGCCGGTCGAGCTCATCTTCGGAACCGACTGGTGGACCGACTGCGACGATGTGGCGGCGCTGGATCTTCTGCTCAAAGCGCATCGCTCCGGCCTGATCGACCTGAAGGCGATCGGCGTCAGCAGCGTGATGCGGTATTCCGCGCCGTCTGTCAGGGCTGTGTGTGAGGGACAGGGGCTCGGCTGCATCCCGATCGGCCTTGATACAAGCGCCGAACGCAGGGGTCTTTTCTGCCTGTATCAGAAAAAGCTCGCCGCGTTCTGCCGAACCGGTTTCACAAACGCCGACTGCCCCGAGGCATATCAGCTCTATCGCCGCGTTCTTGCGTCCGTGCATGAAAAGGCTGTGATCGTCGACGTTGGGTTCCCGCAGATCATCACGGAGCTGCTGAGCTCCGGGCCAGATGAATACAGCAGCCTGGACGGCGCGCGGCTCGTGGCAGAAAAAGTGGCCGAAGTCGTCGTCATGGGCGGCAGATGGGATAAAACAACGGGCAGGGAGTATAATTTCTGCGCCTACAAACGGAACCGCGAGGCGGCGGCATATCTCTGCGACCGCAGCCCCGTTCCTCTTACTTTCCTGGGGTATGAAGCCGGCAGAACCGTCGTCACTGGCGGCAGCGCCGCGCCCGGGTTGACCGGGACTGCCTATGCGGCGCACCTCAGCCCGAAAGGAAGACCCTCCCGGGACCCAATGACCGCGCTGTTCGCCGTTGTCGGAGACGCCGCAAAAGCAGGGTATCGAAGGGTCCGCGGCGCCGCGTCGGTCGACCCCAAAACAGGAAAAAACAGCTTTACCGTCCGCGAAGACGGCCCGCATTCTTATCTTGTAAAAGAAAAGAAGACCGGTTTTATCAAGAACAGATCGATGAAATCCTTCGGATGGATACGCTGTTTCAGCCGTTTCCTTCAACGTGACGGGATGCCTGCGCGATCACACCGGCTTTGCCGTTCCCGTACCGCGCCTCATTGACGTGCGCGCCGACGGCGCAAGTGATGCCGTGTCTGCGGCGCAGTGATGTTTTGCGGCTCTGCCGCAAAGTAATGCGGTGTGTTTCTCGTATTACGCGCGAAGCGCACATCACGCGCAGTGGACGCATCACGTTCCGCGGGAGCGGCACATATCGTTCAAAAACGCGTGATTTGGCAGACAAATCACGCGTTTTTGATGGCGGCAGCGCCAAAAAGCACCCGGATGAATCGCAACAAAAACGGGGTTTATCGAGGTCTTCCGTATTCAGTGCCCGAAAGGCCTCCGCGATATGCCGCGTCCACAACGACGGTTTCCCGCGGGCTCGCCGCCTGTTCCGGGCGATTCTCCCCGGGCTTGATTTTATTCGGTCACATGTACGACAAAATCGCCCGAAAAACCGTGCCAGTGCACCAGGACGCGGGTATCTCCGGGAGCGACCGGAAAGATGCGCGTCCCGACGATCCGGATGACCGACGTATCATAGCCGTCGAACCGCAGATCGGTCAGGATCGGGAAATTAAAACCGTCCGCATCAAAGCCCATGATCCAGATCTGCTCGCTCTTATCGATCGTATAGGACTCGTGTTCCGCCTTGACGGTGAGGACCTCCGGGACAAGGCTCAGTTTTTTGTGGGAAACGACGACGTCGTTGTTGGTCTCGGTCGATGGGTCGAGCTTCGGCTCGTCTGAAAGCGAAAGGGTGACCTTGTGCATCCTTGTCGCCCAGTTCCCCCAGCTTCCCTCGCTGTCTGCGCCGGCGTAAGCATAGGAAAGATATACCGGATCTCCCGCGGCGATGTGGCCGTCCGCGCGCCCTGAGATCCCGCAGTTGTGCAGTTTTTTGCAGGTGTTCGCTTTCACGAACCCGCTCGGACGGAACGTAAGGCCGTCAAAGGATTCCCAAACGGCGACGTAGCTTTCATCCGAAAAGCGCTGTTCGGTGAATACGGCGACGAACCGACCGTACTCGTCAAGATACTTGACGTCGGCGGAGTCTCCTCCGTTCTTCGGCGGAATGCATTCGCCGTGGAACTGAAGCGTCGCCGGCCAGTTTTCATCCGCAGCGTCCGACGTCGCGACCCGGGTCGTCGCCCCGGTTTCGTTGCACCAGGAGTAATAGACATAAAGCGTTTCGCCCATCACGACGAAGGAAGGTTCTCCGGCGCCGAAGCAGTTCTGATCGTCCGTATACGCAAAGAGAGGCTGAACGTCCGTCCCCCAGCCGCTGCCCGTCCATTTTTCAAGGAAGGGACCTTCTGGATTTTTACTCCGGGCGACGCAGACGACGTTCTGGATCCCGTGAGGATTCGCGGTCGTTGTGTAACCGATATAGTAATAATCGCCGAACTTGACCGCTCCGGGGTCGCAGGTCCACATCCGGTCATAGCTTTCAGCCGTCGGCTTCACGGCCGTTACTTCCTTTGTGCTTGTTTTGAAATCCTTTGACCAGCGTTTGTAATTCACAAGATCGATCAGATCGCCGGGGCCGGTCGAAGCGCTCCAGACGTCAAGGCTTCCGTCGGAATTCAGGATCATCGACGGACCGTAGCGGTAGCCGCCGCGATCCATGACCGGCTGCCACGTATCGAAGCCCTCGTCGTCGGCGCTGATCTGGACATATTTCGTTTCATCGCCTCTTTCGGCGGGCGCCTGAGGCGGGAAGTCGCCGCCCGCGATTTTCGATGCAAAGAGCTGACCGATGCTGAAAAACACGACCAACATCATTTTCAGGGCCTGATAAAATGTTTCCATAGATGCATTCTCCTCGAGCTTGTTTATATATTCCCGAAAGATGAATCCCAGTTTATCAGGATCATTATATCTGAAAAAGATAAACTTTTCAACCGTTCAATGAAAAAAAGCCCCGACGGGACGATGGGAAACGTGACGTTGCTCCCGTTGGTTGCAGTGATGTGGCGTGTTCCGCCCACATGCCGAAGGCACGCATCACGCCCGAAGGGCGCATCACGTTCCGCGCAAGCGGAACACATCATTCAAAAACGCGTGATTTGGTAGACAAATCACGCGTATTTGATGGTGGGAGAGGGTGGATTCGAACCACCGAAGTCAGTGACAACAGATTTACAGTCTGCCCCCTTTGGCCGCTCGGGAACTCTCCCTTATTCAATTGTGGAGCTGGTGGACGGACTCGAACCCCCGACCTGCTGATTACAAATCAGCTGCTCTACCAACTGAGCTACACCAGCGTTTATCCGTCAACCGGCTGACGCAGAATAATATATCATAACAAAACTCAAATGTCAAGTGTTTTTTCAGTTTTTCGCGCTCTTTTTGCGGCGGGTCCCGATTCTCAAAATCCGGCGCCGCAGCGGGCGAAAAATCGCCGGGCTCCGACAAAAAAGCTCACGGATCAGAACGGAAAAACCGCCGCCGTTCGCATCCGCGCGGAAAGCGCTCCGTCTCCGGTCAGCCGACAATCTCCCGCAGCCGCGGAGCGTACGGGCGGGGGTCGATCGCCGCGAGGGTGTGCGCGTCGGTGCCGAGCGTGAAATGCACGCCGACTTCCCTGCCGACGTTCCAGAAGCGTCGTGAAAATTCCGGGAAGCGCAGGAACGTCGGGGTGTGGATCTCCCAACTGCACCTGGCGCGCTCCCCTTTTTCGAGGATATCACCGAGCTCGTTCTCCGTGATCGCCGCAAGCGTCGCCGCCTTTTCCTCTTCGTTGAAGAACGGCATCTTGCAGGGGGAAAACGGATGGGCGATATTGTCCGCCCGGTCCGTATCGAACAGGGCGTTCAATATTTCCAATTCATGCGCGGCGTAGCCGCGCGGGCTGCGGTCCTCGGGGTGTTCCCAGGACATGAGGTGATAATGGATGTGCGAATAGCTCGCGAAGTCCAACGCGCGGTCGACCTCGTAAGGCTCGGCGTATTTCCCGACGCCGTATGCGGACAGCTCCGCGCCGATCAGCACCCGCACGGAAGTATCGATCCGCGCAAGCCGCTCTTTCAGGATCAGAAAATTTGCCGGGGTGTCGATCCCGTCGTCAAGGTCGGAATGGTCGGTGATCGCGAGCGTCGCAAGCCCGACCCGCTCCGCGGTCTTCACCATATCCTCAAAGATCATTTCCGGCTTCGCGCACTTGGAAAAAACCGTGTGCGTGTGCACGTTTTGCCGGACCAGCTCGTCGAAGTCATAGGTTTTTTCAAGAACGAACATCGTCGTCCTCCTTTATCCGAATCAGTAAAGTTCGATCCCCAGCGTTTCCACCGGTCCGCGCGCGGCGCGGACGACGACGGTCAGCGCGTCCGTTTCAAGGTCGCACGGCACGATGCGTCGATTGCCGATCGTCGCGCCGGTGACCTCGGCGCGCGCGGCGCGGTCCGCGCCGTCGACAATTGCGAACAGCACGACGCGCTGCCCTTTTTCGATATCTTCGGAGAGTACAATATATCTGATACGCCTTTTTTCGGGCAGACGGACGGTGAACGCGGGCTGCGTCGGCAGGGAGAGGTCCGCGTCAACGAAAGCGTCTTCGGCGAGATTCCTGCCGAACGTGCTGCGGATCTTCTCCCCGAGCTCGGCAAGACGCCTCACGTCCCGTTCGTCAAAGAGCCCGTCGCGGTTCGGCGGCACGTTCAGGTTGAACGTCGTGTTGCCGCCGACGGTACGGATATAGGTGTCGAAGAGGCGTTCGAGCGAATGCGGTCCCTCTTTTTCGTGCCAGAACCAGCCCGGACGGATCGACATATCCGTCTCCGCAGGAGAAAACACGAGCCCCTCGGAATACAGATCCTGCGCAAGCGAGCCGAGCTCCGAATCGGAATTGTAGACGCCGCGCAGATCTCCGCGAAGCGGTCCCGGGCCGGTCTGGACCTCGTCGTTCAGAAAGCACAGCTCGTGCGGTACGACGCTCCACTGGGCGTGCGCCGACGCGCCGCTCTCGTTGCCGCACCAGCGCACCTCGCCCGCGTCGTTGAAGAACGTGGCGTTCGGCTGGTATTTGCGGATCAGGTCGATATAGCCTTTCATATCGTATTCCTGCTTCCTGCCGTTCGGTCCCTCGCCGCAGGCGCCGTCGAACCAGACGTGGAAGATCTCGCCGTAGTTTGTAAGCAGCTCCGTGAGCTGGTTTTTATAGTAGGTATTGTATTCCGGCGTGCCGTAATATTCCGAATTACGGTCCCACGGGGAGAGATAAAAGCCGAATTTCAGCCCGTATTTGCGGCAGGCGTCCGAGGCCTCGCGCACGATATCGCCTTTGCCGTTTTTATACGGCGAATTTTTCATGCAGTGCTCCGTATACGCCGACTGCCAGAGGCAGAAGCCGTCGTGGTGCTTCGCAGTCAGGATCATTCCCTGCGCGCCGGCGGATTTGATCG
>JAFRTA010000273.1 GCA_017427315.1 Clostridia bacterium | reverse complement strand
CGAGCAGCGGGAGGTTCAGCAGCAGAAGCATAAACTGCACGTTGTAAGACTGCGAGAATGCGGAACCGAGGACCAGAATGGTCGTGATAAACGCGCCGACCGTCGCCGCGGCAAGCAGAAACAGGATCACGGCGCCGCGCGTCAGCTCCGGCGGAAGTCCGTCTTTTCTGCGGCGCCGGAAAAGAAACAGCACCGCCGCAAGAAAAGCCGCGGCGTCGATCAGGAATTCCACGGTCAGCTCCAACGGTTCGTTGCGGGTCTCGTAATTGAAATGAAAAAACAGCAGCAGAACGACGAACCGCAGCTCCTCGATCACGGTATAACCGGCAGGCACCAGCAGCGCTTTCCGTTTTCCTTTTCCGGAAAACAGGATCGCCATGCATGCAAACGGCAGGATCAGACTGCCCGTCGACCAGAGAAATTCCCACGGCGTTTCCGGCGCGGCGGCGGCGAAAGGATGCAGGCAGCCGAGCAGAATGCAGAGAAAAGCGCACAGAGCGAGGATCCACGGCGAACGGCGCGGCGAGAGGCGAAAAAGCGACGCCGCGAAAATCGCGCAGCCGAGGACCGCCGTTACATTATCGAGAACGGAAAAAACGGCGAACAGCGGAACGGACCGCCCGAGCAGTTCCGCGAATACGGCCAAAACAGTCACATCCTTTTTGCGTAGGTCAGCGGTTCATCAGGAACATATAGTTATGGTAAGCGTCGGCAAAGGACCTGTTCTTCAGCGGAAGGAGCTCGCCGTTCCTGAGCTTCACGGATTTTGCGTCATAGGATGCGATGTGCTGCAGATTGACCAGAAACGAACGGTGGATCCGGAAAAAACCGTCGCCGAGCATGGCTGCCATATCGTTGAGGGTATAATGATATTCCTCCGTCCGGTCGAACATGTGCAGACGCACCTGCTTGTTGTCGGCTTCCACATAGAGCAGGTCCTGCGTATAGATCGTATCATAACGTTTCCCCTGCCGGAGCTCCAGCCGCGTAAAAAGGGACATCCGGTAAAACTGGTCGAGCTTTTCTTCCAGCAGCTCCGGGTCGACGGGCTTTTTCAGAAAGCCGTCGGCGTAGATCCGGTGGTTGATGATCTGCGCGGCGGCGGCCTCGTAGTTCGTCAGGTAGCAGATGGTGACGGTCTGGTTGAATCGTTCCTTCAGCGCCTTTGCGACGGCGATGCCGTCCATCGGCTCCATGCGGAAATCGAGAAAATACAGGTCGAATTTTTCCCGCCGAAGCAGATCCCGCCCGTCGGTAAAGCATTCGCACTGCAGGTCGTAGTTGCGCGCGAAAGCATAAATCCCGATCAGTTTCGCAAGCCGTTCGTTCTCTTGCGCGTCGTCGTCGCATAACGCTATCCTCACACGATCGCCTCCCGTTTTCATTCGCAGCGTTGATTGATGTGACGGAATACAATTATAACAAAAAGACGCCGGTTTTCATCCGGAATCGGTGCGAAAGACCGTTTGAAGGGTGTGAACGGCTTCCGACGACCCGATCGCGCGGCTGCCGACCTTCCGGAGCCGTGCGGCGGACACCATTCAGTATATCAGCCCGAACCGTAAAAATCAATCGTTTTGCGGGCAAAAGGCAGCGCCGCACCATTCGGGTGTGCGGCGCTGCCTTAAAAAGCGTTCCGTTCCGAAGCTTTCATATCGGTAGGATCCTTTCCCCTGCCCCATGCCGCAGAAAGGATCCTTTCTGCGACGTCGGGGCTCGCGTCTTCGCCGAGGGGGCTGATCTCCGTGACCGCCGCTTCCGGGGCGGCTTCCCCGGTCGGCGCGGCGGCGATGAATACCGCGATGATAATAACGATAACGGTTTTCTTTTTTTTGCGGCTTCTCCTTTTTTGACGACGCATAAAGTATAACTGTTTTTGACCGCCGTGTCAATCAACGCGAGAGAAAACGGATTCAACAGATCGCAGATATTTTTTTGGATCGTCGGATCGTTTTTTCTGCATGCCGCCCGTGCCGGCGGCTCGGGGCGCTCCGGCGCGGGCGAGTTTTTTTTCCGTTGCTTTTTCTGCGTTACGCCGCGGGCTTCCGCGCGGGGTCGGACTGCGCGGCTTTCCCGCCGTCCAGCACCTTCAGGGGAGCCGAAGGGTTCTTCTCTTCGGGAATCTCGCGGATGCTGCGGATCGCCTTCATGCCGACAAAGCGCGCCGCCGTCAGGAACGCGAGGACAGCGGCCGCCTCGGGGATCGAGACCGTGCCGTCCCACATCACAAATACGCTGAGCGCCGCGCCCGCGAGCACCCCGATCGCAAGAACGATGATCCATGCTTTTTTCATCTCAAACACCCTTTCTTTTTTCGTACGTCTTCCCGTTTCCCTTGCTTACGACTGCAGTATAACCCGTGAAAGTGACTTTATCGTGACTTTCCGGTGACAAATCCGTCACAATGGTTTATTTCATGATATCCAGGATCTCCCGGAATTCCGGTCTTGCCTTGAATTCATCCGACAGCGGGTAATTCTTCGTCATATGCCTCGTCATTTGTTTGCATAAGCTGGTATCGGCATACACTGAGTCGTCGTCGCTCTTCTTGTAGGTCGTTCCCGCAAAGAAGAAGCTATGTCTTTCGGTCTCGTCCGGAAGCGCGTCGAACCGTTTGGCGAGCTCGGCGCATTTTTTCAGATCCGACAACGCTTTTTCGTCGTCGCCGAGATAATGATAGGCCTGCCCCAGATATCCGTAGATATAAATGGCCCTGCGCCAGGATCTTCCGAATACCCCGTCCGGATAGAACGTCTCGTATACCGTTTTCATTTTTTCAAACGCGGCGACCATTTCCCGCTGCAGTCCCTCGCTCATCGTCGTTTCGTTCAACGCCGGCGGCAGCACGAAATGGCTGACGGCGTCGTCGAGACAGAGGAGCAGCCGGTCGATCAGCTCTCGGCAGCCTTCGCGGATGCGCTCTTTATCGTCGAATTCATGCATATAACAGAGCAGGTAATCCTTCGTTTCCTTGATCGACGGCAGGGTATCGAGCAGCCGGTAAATATCCGCATAAGTGATCGGGCTTTCGTCGATCCGGGCAAGATTCCTGTAATGATGCAGGATCAGGTATTTCGCGTGGATCCGGATCGGGTCGTCCGTGCAGTAGTTCTGTATCCTGTTATAGATCGCCGTGATCTCCTCCGTGTGCTTCATCGTATCCTCCGGCGTATCGCACAATGCCTGAAGGTACTGCATATATCTGACCGCGATCCTGAAATCGGCGGGATATTTTTTATATGCGTCCTTCATGAAATAACCGAACGGCCGGTCCGAAACGGCGTACTGCTTTTTGTCGAACTTCTCACAGATTGCAAGGATCTCTTTTTCGTTCTTCGCCTTGTCCACGCCGAGCAGCCCGTCGATCGAGACTGCGAAGAAATCGGCGATCACGGGCAGAAGCTCGAAATCCGGATAGCTTTCCCCGCGTTCCCATTTGCTGACCGCCTGAAAGGAAACGCCGAGGAAATCCGCCAGCGCCTCCTGCGTCAGGTCGCGCTGCTTGCGCATACGCCGGATGTTTTCTCTGAAATAGATGTTCATCAAATCACCTCATACAAATTTTTTCGGTACCGATCGACTTTATCATATCGCAGACGCGGAGAAATCTCAATAACGCGATTCTTGAAAAATTTTCAACCAACGGTAGAATCGTCGGCAGGTTTTTCTTCCGGTCCGATGCGAACGTTTCTGTCCATCGTGCCGACCGGCGTCGGCTTTGTAAACAGCATAACAGAGAAAAGATCGGAAAACAATATCACGGTTGTTGAGAAACGTTCTCCGTATTGTTGAGAAAAACGGATCGGGTATTGATAAATCGCCCCGCGTGATGTATAATCTGAAGAAAATGATGATTGTCGGTGAACGGAATGAAATTGCTAACGAAGGTCGACACGGCGGATAAAAAGCCGAAGGTCTACAATATCGCGATCCTGACCGCGGCCGTCGCCGCGGGTCTTGCGGCGCTGATCGCTTTCAAAGGCGAGAAGGGGGTGCTCGCCGGGTGTCTTGTCGTTTCCGCGTATTTTCTCGCGGTGACGGCGCTGCTCGTGCGCGCGTTCTTCCTGCAGATCCGCTATAATCTGTATTCCTACAACACGATCATCTACGTCGGCTTCGCGCTGTTCACGCTGTTCATCGCGGCGAACTACGCGCTGCTGTTTTTCCAGCTGCGCGCGATCCCGGATTGGAACGTGCTGACCAACGCCCTCAACGGGCTTTTAAGCTCGGCGAAGACCTACGCGCTGATCACATTCCCGTTCGTGTTCGTTTTCTCCGCCGCGCTGGCAGTCTCGAATCTGGCGCTGATCCGCCGGGAGGGCTTCCGCCCGGTGAATCTGCTGGGCGTGGCGCTGGCGGTCTTTCTGGTCGGCGGCGAGGCCGCGATCTTTGCGCTGGATTATTCGGTCGCGGGCTCTCTCGTCGAGGTGATGGTCCACGATATCGTCACGAATCTGATGGCGGCGGTCTATCTCTATTTCGAATGCATGATGCTGGGCACGATCTTCGCGGGCTTCCTCGCCGCGCGGTACGAGCCGGCAAAGGATAAGGATCTCATTATCATCCTGGGCTGCGCGATCCGGAAGGACGGCACGCCCACGCCGCTCCTGCGGGGCAGGATCGACCGCGCGCTGACCTTTGCCCGTGCAGAGGAAAAGGAAAGCGGAAAAGCGCCGGTCTTCGTACTCTCCGGCGGGCAGGGCGCGGACGAGGCGATCAGCGAGGCGGAGTGCATGCGCCGGTACCTCTCGCAACAGGGCGTGCCGGAGGAGCGGATGATCCTCGAGGACCGCTCGACGAACACCGACGAGAATATGCGCTTTTCAAAGGAAAAGATCGACGCGGTCGATCCGGATGCGAAGGTGGCGTTTTCCACAACGAATTATCACGTTTTCCGCTCCGGGATCAAGGCGCGCCGCGTTAAAATGCGCGCCCAGGGCATGGGCGCGAAAACGAAGTGGTATTTCTGGCCTAACGCCGCGGTGCGGGAATTCGCCGGGCTGCTCACGCAGCACAGGATCAAGCAGGGGCTGATCCTGCTGGGGCTCGCCGTGTTCTACACGGTGCTGACGATCCTGGATTATCTGGTGTTCGGGTGATAAAGGCGCAGGGGAAGGAAGGACGGTGCGGAGATCGACGTCTTCGAATCCGCGTTTTTTGAGAGCCGGAGCCCGCGGCGCGTTTCGACGAACATCCATATCGACGGCTACGGCGAATTTCATAAATCGACGAACGTATGCGAGCCCTATATCCTGTTCAATAACCCCTATGAGGAGTTCAATACCTGCGGTGTGGAATGGAACGAGGACGGCTATATCTTCTACATCAACGGCATCGAGACAGGACGGTCCGGTTTCGGCGGCGCGTCGAAGGTCCCGGAGTATCTGATCCTGTCGGTGGAGGTCGGCGGGGGAGGCGCAGTGCCCGCCCGCGACTGGACAGGCGGTCCGCTGACGCCTGACAGCGAGGTCTCGGATTTTATCATTGATTACGTAAGAGCTTATCGGTATAAATAAACCAAGGCAACGCCGCATACCGGGTGAATGCGGCGCCGCCCGGAATAAGTGATTTTTTTTGTTTTGCAAAAACGCGGAATATGAGACGGATCGAAAAAAACCGGACGCCCGTCCGGTTTTTTCGCTTCTCACGCGCCGACCGCATCAAGCCATTCCCGTGCGAGGACGTAAGCCTTCGCGCCGTTCCGCGACATATACGAGCTGTGGTCCTCGCCCCGCAGCACCGCGAAATCGCTGCCGGGGATGTTTTCGGCGATATAGAGCGTGTCGCTGACCCACATGATATCGAACTGCCCGCTGACGATATAGGCGGGGCAGGCGATGCGGGCGAGGTATTCCGGCGTGAAGTCGGGGAGCGTGAGCATCAGATCGTTGAGCTTGTCGTTTTTGATGGTGTTCCTGACCGCGACGCCGACCGGGAAATAGGGCTTGAAGGTCTTCGGGTGGGAGTTCGCGCCGCAGGCGATGATCGCTCCCGGCGCGTCCGGGTATTCCGCCGCAAGGCAGATCGCGTCGATCGCGCCGTCGCTGTGGCCCATCACGACCGGTTTTTCCAGTCTCAGCGCGCCGATAAACTCGTAAAGATCCTTCGCCATCAGCGAATAGGAGATCTCGCCGGGGTCGCTGCTTTGACCGTGGCAGCGGCTTTCCGGAACGTAGACGGTATAGTCGTTCGCGAGGTACTGCGCCGCCTCGCGCAGGGAGCTTGCCGACCCTCCGTTGCCGTGCACTAAAATCAGCGCGGGCCCCGCGTTCCCGTAGACGAGGTAGTGCATGTTGACCTCGGAGAGCTGAATGAAATCGTCTGTCGCCGGCTCGTTCACCGGCTCCGGCAGATCCGAGATTTCGAGCGTTTTCGCGTTGTATTTCTCCGGATGGATCAGAAAATCCGCCTGCGAGACGATCCCGCCGAACACCATGGCGAACGAGAGCAGGATGTTGATGAATGCGGTCATTCTTATCACCTTTTATTCTATGATATTCTTTTCCCGGATCAGTTTTTCCGCCGTCTTCGCGATCAGGTAATGTCCGAGGTCGTTCGGGTGCGTGCGGTCGGTGGTGCAGATATTCGGGTCGACCTTGCCGAACAGCGTTCTGCCGTCGATGAAATACACGTTTTTATCTCCGTTTGCGACCGCGTTTTCATACGTCGCCCGCACGACCGCGGCGCGTTCCTCCGTCTCGGGCGTGTCGTCCGCCGGGCGGCTCGTCATAATGACCGGCGACAGCGGGTCGTATTCGCGGAAAACGCGGAAAAACGCCTCGTGGGTGTTCTTCAGGTGCTCGGGCGTCGGCGCGTTGTGGTCGTAGTCGTAAAAGAAGACGGATTTCCCGATCTTCCCGAGGTGCTCCGCGAGCTCCGGCTCGCCCTGCGCGTTGCCCGAAGCGCCGAAATTATAAAAATCCGCATCGAAAAAGCGTGAGAGCAGCGTCGGGTAGGCCAGGGGCGTGAGCGTGTGTCCCTGCTGGGTGATCGACGAACCGTAAAACACAAAGGGCAGTTTTACGCGGTGGGGCGTGGGCGGAAGAAGCGCCGCGCCGTCGCACAGAAAGACCTCGATATCCTCCACGGTCGGGTTCTGCGGGAAGAAGACCGTGATATCGTTCATTCCGTCGTTGACAAACTCCGCCGAGATCGTGTCGCTTTTGTAGGTGTCCCACGAGGTGACCAGCGCAGCGTACTTCGCGCGGGAGTAGTCTCCGATATAGGCGTAGGCGGAATTCGCGTGAAAGAACGACATCGCGATATCCGGGTAATTGTTCGAGATCGTGAAGACGACGCGGATCCTTTCGCTGTCCGTACGGAAGCGCAGCCGCGCGCCGACGCTCTTTTTATCCGCGTCCGCAAGGCGCGGATATTTTTCGACGACCGCCTCCGGGTAACGGCGGAAGCGGTGTGTTTCGTCAAAGCCGTAAATGCCCTCGATTTTCATATTCTCGTTTGTGTAACGATAACGGATCATAAAACGTTCCTCCCCGCAGGAACCGGCGTTTGCCGATTCATTATGCCGATTCATTATTATATACCGCCTGCGGCGGAAATTCAAGTGCGAGCCTGTCGGAAGAACGGTTTTTCGTTTTTCGGTATTGAAAACCGACTGCCGCCATTTTATAATAAGAACAGAATCGTACGCAGAGGATGTGGATGAATTGAAAAAACGGATCCTGTCCATCGTCGCCGCGGCCGCGGCGGTCGCCGCCTCGACGATCTATTACCATTTTTTCACGCAGTGGGTCCCCGCCGTGTATTGCCTCTCCGTCGCGCTTTACGCGCTGGCGGCGGGACTTCTCGCGGCGCGGTTCGCGGAGAAAAAACCGCTTCAGCGCAGTCTGCTGACCGGCGGGATCTTCGCCGCGGCATTTTGTGCGCTGACGTTTCTCATCAACAATATGATCCTGTTCAACGGGTCCCGGCCGAAGGTCGCCGGAGCGATCATCAGCGGGCTCACCCTCGCGTTTTTTATCGCCTATTACTGCGTAGCGTCGCGGAAAAAACAGAAGAACAGGCCGCTCGCCGCGCTCGCGTTCCTGCTTTCGATCATTGCGACGCTCGGCTCGATGGCGCCGACGCAGCTTCCGTATTATTATAAGCGGCAATATGAAAAGTTCGCGTCTCCCGTTGCGGGAAAGGAGGTCGAACCCTTAAAAAGACAGCTCGCCGTCGACGCCGATTTTTACGTCTCGCCCGACGGGAACGACGAAAACGACGGCTCGTTTGAAAGCCCCTTCCAAACGGTCGAACGCGCCCGGGACGCGGTGCGCGCGCTCGACAAGGCCGGCAGGACCGGCGTGACGGTCGCCCTGAAAGCGGGCGAGTACCGCGTTTCGTCGCTTGTGTTCACCGCCGAAGACGGCGGGACGCAGGACTGCCCGGTCACATACCGCGCCTATGGCGACGGCGAGGTTGCCTTAAACGGCGGCGTGACGCTGCCGCGCGACAAATTCACTGCGCCGGCGGGGGAGACCGCGGACCGTCTCCCGGCGGGCGCGAAGGATAAGATCCTGTCGGTCGACCTGTTCGCCCTCGGCGTGACCGCGGAGCAGTACGGCAAGCTGTACGCCATCGGCTCCTACACCATGGCGGATAAATACGACGGCGACTGGACGGGGGATCTGTATTGCGAGCTGTTCATCGACGACCGGCGTCAGACCGTCGCCCGATACCCCAACGGGACGGAGTATCTCTATACCGGCGAGGTAGTCTCCGAGGGACAGGGCAACGACAGCTACATGTCTTCCTGGGTCACGCCCGGCGAGGTGCTGCGGAACCCGGAACCCGACGTCTATCGGATGGACAGGGCGCTTGCCGACCGGATCGCGTCCTGGAAGACGACGGAGGGCGTATGGATGTTCGGCTACTTCAGCAACGACTGGGCGGACGCTTCCACGCCGATCGGCAGGGTCGACCGTGAAGCGATGACGATCTCGCCGGCGTTCGCCGCGATGTTCGGCACGAAAAAGGGCAGGCCGTATTACTTTTTCAACGTGCCCGAGGAGCTCGACGCGCCGGGCGAGTGGTATCTCGACCGCGACAACGGTATTCTGTATTTCTATCCGCCCGAGAACTTCTCCGAGGCTTCGACGGTGGAGCTTTCGCTTTCAAAGGACAATATCATCAGGGTCGAGGCAGGTTACATGACCTTTGACGGACTGACCGTCAAAGGCACCCGCGGCGACGCGGTCAGCATTGCCGGCGACGGCAATACCGTGAAAAACTGCCTGATCAAAAACGTCGCGGGCAACGCGCTGCTCGTCACGGGATACGACAACCTCGTTCTCGATAACGAGATCACCCGCACCGGCAAGGGCGGCGTGATCCTCGACGGCGGCGACCGGGAAACGCTGCGGCACAGCAATAACCGCGCGGAAAACAACCTCGTGCACGACTGGTCGGAGATCTACGAGACCTATCAGCCTGCCTTTACTTTAAACGGCGTGGGAAGCATCTGCTCCCATAACGAGGTGTATAACTCGCCCCACGAGGCGGTCACCTATTCCGGAAACGACCACCTGATCGAGTATAATATCATCCACGACGTGAACCTCAAGACCGACGACGGCGGCGCGATCTATTCCGGCAGGCGCTGGGACTGGTACGGAAACGTGATCCGGTATAACCTCATCTACGACCTCGGCGCGGACGGCCACAAGCCCGTCGGCATCTATATGGACGACGCGATCGCCGGGCAGACGGTCTACGGGAATATCATCATCAACGCGCCGAACATCGGCCTGCAGCTCGGCGGCGGGCAGGATCTGATCGTTCACGACAATATCGTCGTCAACTCCTATGATCCGATCAGCTTTGACGCGCGGGCGCTCACCGGGCTTTCCGGCGACGAGAGCAGCAGCTTTTATCAGGAATACAAAGAGGGCGGCAGGATCTGGCAGCTTCTGTACGATTCGCCGTGGAAAAACGACGTATGGCGCAGGGCCTATCCGCAGTATGAGCGTTACAGCGACGATTTTTCCGATACGGAGAATCCCGATTTCGTGCTGAACCCGGCGCATTGCTCGGTCACGCACAATCTGCTGATCTCGGCAAAGGGCGGCGTCGGCCGGGTCGACGGGGACGTATACAGGTATTCCGAGATCTCCGATAACGCGTGCTTCAAGCTCCCGGCGCTCAAAAAACTGTTCGTCGACCCCGAAAACGGCGATTATACTCTGCGCGACGACGCGAAGGAGCTGATCGGGTTTGAGATCGACGTGCCCGCGATGGAGGAATTCGGGCGGATGTAAATTCTGATTTATCGAGGTCAAAGACCTCGGCAAATCAGAATTTGTAAAACCGCTTGCATTCTCGAACGATATCATGTATTATATAATCGTAATATAATTTTACACGAAAGGATTGACATTTATGGGCTTATTTGACAAAAAGTTCTGCGACGTCTGCGGTGAAAAAATCGGTTTGCTCGGCAACCGGAAGCTTGACGACGGCAATCTCTGCAAGGATTGCGCCGCGAAGCTCTCGCCCTGGTTCTCCGAGCGCCGTCACTCGACCGTTGCGGAGATCAAACAGCAGCTCGATTACAGAGAGCAGAACAAGGCAGCCGCCGCCGCGTTCCGTCCCACGGTGAATTTCGGCGACGATATGAAGCTCTATATCGACCAGATGGCGGGCACGTTTGCCGTTACGCGTTACACCGATTTCGCAAAGTACAATCCCGATATCATTCCGATCGCGAGCGTGACTTCGGTCGCGGCGGACGTGGACGAGGACCGCGACGAGATCTATACGCAGGACGCCGAAGGGAAAAACGTTTCTTACAATCCCCCGAGATACAAATACAGCTATGATTTCAAGATCCGCATCAATGTGAATCATCCGTATTTCTCGGAGATCGAATTCAAACTCAACAACCGGCAGCCCGAGGACCGGATGACCGAGCTGTATCACCGCTACGAGCAGCAGGCGCTCGATCTGCAGCGGTACCTCGTTCCGAATCTCGCCCCCACGCTCGGCGGAGCGGTACAGGGCGGTTCGTTCGGCACGGGCGGTTTCGCGGCCTATACGCGCGCGATGCGCTCCTTCTCGGGAGACGTTCCGATCGATTTTCAGATCTACGGCGCGTCCGAATCCATGATGGCGACCTGCACGCACATCGAGGAGCCGGAATTCGCCCTGCTCTGCGACAGCTGCTTCTTCGAGTTCATCCCCGCCGAGATCCCGGAAAAGGATATCGACGGCACGAAAACGCTGAATATCGATCAGCTCGAGGTCGGGAAGGAATACGAGATCGTCATCACGAACCTCTCCGGCTTCTGCCGCTGCCGGATCAAGGACGTCGTCAAGGTGCTCGGCTACGAGGCGGAAAGCCCGAAGATCACTTTCGCCTACCGAAAGAGCCAGCTGCTCGACCTCGCGGGGGACAAGATCACGGAGAGCATGATGGACGAGACCATCCGCCGCACGGGGGAGGAGCTCGGGGTCAACATCATCGACTACGCCGTCTACCCGAACCGGGACGACAGCCCGTCCCACTATG
>JAFRTA010000272.1 GCA_017427315.1 Clostridia bacterium | reverse complement strand
CGGATATCGTGCCGAAACCGCGACTCAAATCAAAGAATTAACGCTGTCAATACATATAGAGAGTAATAATAAAATATACAAGCACGATCCACGAGATCCGATACCCGATATCCGAAATTCTGATTTAACGGCTTCGCCGTTGAATCAGAATTTACAACACATGCCCTTCCCACTCCTTCGCGGGGGGCACGCCGAGGATATCCGCGACCGTGACGGCGATATCCTTGATCGAGCCGCCCTCGCCCGCCTTGCCCGCCTCGAAGCGCGGACCGACACAGCAGATCGGGATCGTCATATCCTCGTCGCAGTCCGAGCCGTGCCCTCTGCCGTGGCCGCCGTGGTCCGCGGTCAGAATGAAGGTGTACCCCTCGGGCAGGCTGTCGAAAACCTTTTCGGCGCAGCCGACGGCGTTGTTCACGACCCGGAGATATTCCTCGCTCATCCACCCGTTGTCGTGTCCGCCCAGCTCGTCGGTCTCGCCGAGATACAGAAACACGAAATCGGGGCGTTCCTCCTTGATATAACGGATCGCCGCGTCGGCGAGCAGGTTGTCGGTGCCGTGCCGCTTGTGCTGGTTCATGCACAGCGCGGTGTGCAGGTGGTCCGGGCGGCTCAGGTCGCGCAGCTCCTCCCACGAATAGAAAAAGGCGCATTTTTTCTCAAACTTGTCAAAGCGGTCGAACATTCCCTCGATCGGACGCACCTGCGGCACGTAGGTGTTCGTCAGGATACCGTGGCGGTCGGGGTCCACCGAATGGAACAGCGACATATGGCACGGCAGCGTGACCGACGGCAGCACGGTCCGCGCGGAAAGGAAGCAGGTCCCGATTTCCGTAAGCCTTTCGGCGAACGGATGACCGCACTGCATCAAACCGTCGGGACGCATCCCGTCGACAAGCACGAGAACGACTTTTTCAGACATGGATATCACTCCGGAAACATTATATTGCTTTTATTACTATACCGCGGCGACGGCAAAAAGTCAACCGGAAAGAGAGCCGCGCGCCGCTTGACATCCGCTTCCGACGAAATTATAATAAAGACGCAACCGATAATAAACCGACAGCAAAAGGAGACAGACGATGAACAAGCTTGTTCGCATCATTCTCGCTTTCTGGACCTGTATTTCCATTCTGTTCACCTCGGGATTCGGTCCCGCGGCACGGTACCTGAAGAATATCGACCCGGCCCCCGTCGCGTACCCGCGGGCGGCGGTCGAGGCGCGGCGGCTCCTGCTCGTCGGCTACCCGTCGGAGAGCGACGCGCTGACGGTCGGCTCGCTGCAGGGAATCCTCGCCAATACGAGCGAAACGCAGATCTTCATCCGCAACGGCATGTATGAAGACTATCTGCCGTACACCGGCGCCGGGCTCGTCCCGACGCAGCCGGACGGCGCCGCGTGGGACGCCGCGTCCCTGCTGAAAGAATACGGTTCTTTTGCGAAGGGCTACGTGCTCTGCGACGACGCGGGCGCCGCCGCGGCGGTTTCGGTCGCGGGCGTACTGCAGGCGGTGATCGTCACCGAAGCGCTGGAACAGACGGCGGTCGAGGCCGGTCTTGCAAAGTGCGAGGACGTGCGCGGCTGGGACGACGCGGCGCTGCGCAAAAGCGGATACTTCAAAAAACTCAACGATAAAATCGCGGTCGAGCAGCCGGTCTCCTACGCGCCGAAGCTGGTGGACCTCGCGGTCATGGCGGGCGCGTATTTCGGCTTTTCCGATTCGGCGGATATGAAAGACCATTGGAAAGTCTTCTCTTTCCTGAAAGACAACGCGGTGATCTTCGGCTGGAACCCGGTGCTGGGCGAGCACGACACGGTGCAGTCGTTCTCGGAGATGAATATGTGCCTGATTCCCGCGGACCACGGCTGCAACTATTCGACGCTGAGCGGATTTTCCGCGCCGGAGCTGCGGCAGAAAACCGCCGAACCCGCGGAAAGCGCCGGGCAAAAGCACACGGTCTGCCTGATGATGTCCGACGGCGACAACCTGCAGTGGATGACGAATCAATACGCGGACGGCGCCCATTACGGCTCCGCCCTGCGGGGCGGGTTCCCCATGGGGTGGGGCGTGCCCGCGTCAATCGCTTCTGTCGCGTCGCCCGTGGCGGATTTCCTGTTTGACAATATGACCGCGAACGACGAATTCATCACCCACATCAGCGGCCTCGGATATACGTTCCCTTCCGGATGGAACAATCCGGCGGCGCTGGAGATCATGGCGAAGCAGCTCGCCGAAAACATGGCGAAGACCGATACGCATATCGCCGCGGTGTTGGACGATCACGGTTTCGATTCCAAAGCGCTGGATACCCTCGCCTCGCAGGACGGCATCGACGCGCTGTTCTACGTGGATTATCAGAACTACGCCGGATATGAAGGCGCGGTCAGGCCCGTGGGCGATACGCCGATCATTTCCGCGCGGTACCGCCTCTGGGCCGGGCTCGAGGGCTGCTCCCCCGAGGAGATCGCCGCGAAGATCAACGCAGCACCGACCGATCCCGCGGACCCGGACGCCTATTCCCTGATCGTCGTTCACGCATGGTCGGGGCTTGACGCGGACGGAAATTTCGTCGAGGGCGGCGACACGATGAAAGCCGTGCGGCGGTTCGTCGACGCGCTGGACGAAAACGTTCGGATCGTGACGCCGCGGGAATTCGCAGAGGTCGTTAAATACTGATTTGTCGAGGTCTTCGACCTCGACAAATCAGTATTTAGGGAGCAGGGAGAAGGGAGCAGGAAAAAGGGCTTGTTTCATTGATTATCTGCCTCTAAAGACGCGATAGCGTTCATTTTTCGACAATCGCGGAGAATAAACCGAGACGCAGAGCG
>JAFRTA010000271.1 GCA_017427315.1 Clostridia bacterium | reverse complement strand
TATCGGATCTCGTGGATCGTGCCTGTGAATTTTATTGTTAGTTTCTATTGTATTCACAGAGTTAATTCTTTGATTTGAGTCGCGGTTTCGGCACGATATCCGATCCCCGTTCCCCGATATCCGCAGAGGGCGTCAGCCCGACAAATCAGAATTTAACAACCTCATCCCTCTCAGCCGAGGCGAATACCGCCTCGATCAGTTCAAGGCAGCGGCGCATCTGGCGGTGGGTAACGATCTGTTCCGCGCCGCTCGTCAACACGTCGTAAATATTGTCGTAATACTGCGTCCAGCGGCCGTGTATCTTTTCGAGCGGTTCGTCGTGGATCGTCTCGTCGGTACGCGGCGCCATCGTCTTGGTAATGCCCGTACCGGCCTTGACGGGAACGGAATCGATCTTATCCCAGTTATGCACGACGGTGATTTTGCCGTTCAGGTCCCAGTCCTCGATCACGGCGGTGCCGTTCTCGCCGAGGATATACCAGCGCGGAAGCGTGATGAAATTGTTCGTCGTAACTTCCACCATATAGGATAAACCGTTTTTGAATTTCAATTCGCTGTAAAAACCGTCGTCACACTCGTCGTTGGTGATATGCGTCACTTTTGCCCAGACGCTTTCAAGCGCGGAATCATCGCAGAGCGTGAGAGCCTGGTCGAGCAGATGCACGCCCCAATCGAACACCATTCCGCCCCCGTGGCCGGCCTCCTTGCGCCAGTCGCCGGGAATGCCGCGGGAGCCCTGTACGCGGGACTCGATGCGGAACACTCTGCCGAGCGTGTTCTTTTCGACGATATTCTTCATCGTCAGATAATCGTCGTCCCAGCGGCGGTTCTGATGCACGGTAAAAAGCTTCCCGGTTTCATGCGCGACGGCGGTCATTTCATCCAGGTCCGCGACGCTCAAGGTAACCGGTTTTTCTGAAATCACGTTCTTTCCGGCGCGCATCGCCCCGATGCACAACGGCTTATGCGCGTCGTTCCATGTCGCGACAACGACGAGACGAACGTCTTCATCCGCAAGGACGTCTTCGAAAGAATCATAGGTGTTGATTCCTTCTTCCCTTGCGTTCTCAAGCTGTCCCGGATCGATATCCCATACGCCGGCAAGCTCGAATTTTTCCATTTCACGGATCCTGTCGGCATGCCATCCGCCCATACCGCCGTATCCGACGACGGCAACTTTGATTGTTTGCATTTTATTACGCCTCCGCAGTCTGAGAATTTGATTTATATTATAATAACATCACGCGGCAATTGCAAGATATTACAGCGAAAAAACAGAATCGTTCCCGTGCCCGCAGCGT
Organism: Clostridia bacterium; assembly: GCA_017427315.1. Classification (GTDB taxonomy): domain Bacteria; phylum Bacillota; class Clostridia; order Oscillospirales; family Acutalibacteraceae; genus RGIG2774. The sequence continues at coordinate 1,848 of JAFRTA010000271.1, read as the reverse complement.
CGGGCTTTTTTCTGCGCCGGCGCGAATAAATCCCCGCCCGGAAAACCGGACGGGGACTGCCTCATGGATTTATACGATAACCGTTTTTACGGGTTTGGGATCGAGTCTCGCCGAGATGCGAAGGATCGACCTCGCGTCGCCCGCTTGGAGCTTTCCGTTCTCGTCGATATCCGCAAGAACGAGCTGCGTATCGTCGAGCGTCTGCAGTCTTGCCGCTGTGCGGAGCACGAGACGCGCGTCGGTGGAGTTGATTTTACCGTCCATATTCACGTCGCCCAGCGTATAAGCCGTGCCTTCGTGCGGCACTTCGGTCGTGCCGGGTTCGTCGGTGACGGGTTCGACCGGTGCAGTCGTCGGTTCATGCGGATCGATCGGGGGATCGGGATCTTCCGTCCCGCCGAGCTTTTCCCACTTCGCGTATACCGTCACGTCAGCCGTTATCGCCGTAAAGAAGCTGAATTCGGACGCAAGCTCTTCATCGGAGAACCAGCCCTTGAATTCATAACCTTCCTTGGTCGGGTCGGCGGGTTTTACGGCAAGATCGCCCTCTTCGACGGTCTGAGATTCGACCGCTGAACCGCCGTTGGAATTGAATGCGACGGTGTATTTCGGTGCTTCGGGCGCTTCTTCCGCAGCCCATTTCGCGTAAACCATCACGTCGGCGGTCACGGGAGAAGTGAAATCGAAGCCCGTCGCAAAGGTTTCGTCGGTGAACCAGCCTTTGAATACGAAGCCCGTCTTGGTCGGGTCTTCCGGCTTCGCGATCAGGCCGCCCTCTTCGACGATCTGCGAGGCTACCTCGCTGCCGCCGTCCACGTGGAACACGACAGAATATTTATTGGGCGTCGCTTCTTCGTGCTTGCTCCATTTCGCGTAGATCGTCGTATCGCCCGTGATCACCGCGTCAAAATCAAAGCCTGCGGAGAAGGTATCGTCTGAATACCAGCCGACAAAATCGTAGCCTTCCTTCGTCGGGTCTTCGGGTTTCTCCGCCTTGTTTCCTTCCTCAACGACCTGCGGGGCTACCTCGCTGCCGCCGTCGACGCTGAAGGTCACGTTGAATTTCAGCGGCTCGGGAGGCGTTTCTTCTTTCCACTTCGCATATACCGTGATATCTGCGTTGACAGCTTCGGTGAAGGTATATTCGGTCGAATATTCTTCATCTGCGAACCAGCCCTCAAAAATGAATCCGGTTCTGGCGGGATCCGCGGGCTTCGCCGCTTTCGCGCCTTCAAAGACCTCCTGCGCTTCGACCTCGGTGCCGCCCTTGGCGTCGAACGAAACAACGTAGACGGGAGGCTTCGGCTCGATCTTCGCCTTGACCGCAAAGTTCGTGCCGTCTTCGTTCATCACCGTGCCGCCGTCGATCTTCGCGCCCGCCGGTTCGGAGATATACACCGTATCGTCGAGTGTGATCGCGCCGCTGCTGTAGAACGCGTTTTTCTCTCCGCCGTCTGCGGAGACGTTGCAGGACTTGCCGATTTCAATATTCCCGTTTACGGTCTGGATGCCTGCGTTCGTTCCCTTCGCCATGACGAGGGTAACGTCCGTGATCGTGATATTGCCGTTCATCGCGAAAATGCCCGCGCCGTTCACGCCGTCCGCGTTCACCCCGCCGTTGGAGATATACACGTTTCCGTCCGCGCAGATCGCGTCGTTGCCCGTTGCGTCGACGGAAGAATCTTTTATGGTGATATCGCCGCTTGCGAACAGGCCTTTGCTGCCGCCTTCTGCTTCGACGCCGCCGTTCAGAACGATAATATCCTTTTCGGACTTGACAGCCGCGTCGCCGCCTTTGATTTTGAAGAATCCGTCAAAGGTAACGCTGCCGCCCTCGACGAGTACGCC
>JAFRTA010000270.1 GCA_017427315.1 Clostridia bacterium | reverse complement strand
GTCCGCACGTGCACGCGGTCTAGCCCGAGATATAAACCGACGTGCGTATGCTCCCGGTCGGCGCGTTCCGTGAGACTGCGGGCGAGCCCGTCGGCGCCGCGCTTCTGTTTTTTCGCGACGGCACAGAGGTTCCGAAGATAGGCGTCCTTCGTCTCGGGATCCATCAACGGATAGATTCCCGCTTTTTCTCTGCTGAAAATCCGGTCTGCTCTGCAGCAGCGCTCCCGGAGCAGCGCGAAATCGACCGAACGCAGCGTAAAAAAAGAAAAAATCGCTTTTTTGAGCTGCGCTTCGTCGTCCGCCGACGCCGCCCCCGCGGCGTTCCGAAGCAGCGCAAAGATAAGACTTTCACGCAGAAATACCGCCTCTTCGGCGGATAGACCTTCCCTGCAAAGACGCGCCGCAAGCGTATCGCCGTCCGGAAGACCGCCGTCGTCAAACACGCCGTCCAGCCGGTCAAGGAACGCGTCGAAACCGACGGTTTTCGAAAAAGCGAGAAACGCGCGGTTTTTCGAAAGCGCCCCGCATTCCCTGATAAACGCAGTCAGATGTTCCCGCGCCGCCTCGCCGGCCGCGCCGCCGGATTTCGCGCGAAGGCGCAGCTCTCTTTCGTATCGTCCGATGTATTTCAACGCTTTCACGCCAATTCTCCTTTTTGTGACGGTGTCCGTACTGTTCATTATTTACCCGAAACCGGGAAACATTCGTCTGTCCGCTCAAATACGAAGGAAAATTGACGATTCTGCAAACTTTTCTGAACCGCTTGCTTTTCGTGCCGCATTGTGATATGCTGTATCAGGAAAACAAATGAAAGGAGAAACCGGTATGAGTCTCAACAGTATCATCACGTATCTGATTTTCATCATCAAAACGCTGGAAGACGGTTTGCTGAAGATCGTCAACACCATCTCCCCCACCAAGTACGGGAGCTGGGAGGAACTGATCAATTCCCAGACCACCGAAGCGACGACGGCTGCTCCCTCCGACGGCGCAGAAGGCTGATTTCAGGCATAAAAGCGAAAAAAACGTTTCCGGGCTTCTGCCGGAAACGTTTTTTTTGCCGCAGCACTTGCTTTTTCCGAATAAATGGTCTACCATATGATTCGGTGATTTCATATGCTCAAAGACGAAATCAGGCAAAAACTTCTCGAGGCTTATCCCATCCGTCTCGAGCTGCACGCGCACACGCAGCCCGCGTCCGGCTGCGGACGGGTGCCGGGCGATAAGCTTGCGGAAAACTTCAAAGCGGCGGGTTACGACGGCGTCGTGCTCACCAACCATTTTTCGCACGGGACGTTAATCGACTACTATCAGCCGCGCGACAAGCGGGAAAGCCTCGAGCGATATCTTGCGGATTATGAGCTCGCGAAGCGGACCGGAGACCGGCTCGGCATCAGAATCTATCTCGGCGCGGAAATCCGTTTCGAAAACGTCAACGACAACGATTATCTGCTCTACGGCATGGACGAGGCGCTGCTCGGTACGGCGTTCGACTATATTGAAGCGACGCCGCAGGATTTTTACGAAAACGGAAAAGACCCGCGCACCCTGTTCATCCAGGCGCACCCGTTCCGGGACCATATGACGCAGCTCCCGCCGGAATACCTGGACGGCTTCGAGGTCTTCAACATGCACCCCGGCCACAACCCGCGCATCGCGTTCGCTCAGCGCTGGGCGGACGAGAACCGGATCGCGCTCAAAACCATCGGCACGGATTATCATTACGCGAATTACGAAAATCTTTGCGCGGCACGGTTCCGCGTACTGCCGGAGGATTCCTTCGCGCTGGCGGAAATGCTGCGCGCGGGCGATTTCATCGGCGAAATCGGAGACAATCTTATCATATTCTGACCGGTCCGTGGACCGAAACGATAAAAAACATCGGAGGCGGCGCTATGACAGACGCATCGGCAAAAAAACTGAAGATCCTTTACGTCGCGAAGATCCTGCAGCAGGAGACGGACGAAAACCACGGGCTGACGATGGGCGAGATCATCGAAAAGCTTTCCGCCTACGGCATTTCGGCAGAGAGAAAATCGATCTATATGGACTTTGACGAGCTGCGCAGGTTCGGCATGGACATCGCCATGCAGAAAAAAGACAAGCATTGTTATTATTATCTCGTCAGCCGCGATTTCGAGATTGCGGAGCTCAAGCTGCTCGTGGACGCGGTCCAGTCCGCGAAATTCATCACGGAGAGAAAGTCTTCCCGCCTGATCAAAAAGCTCGAGAATCTCGTCAGTATCCACGAGGCGAAGTTCCTTCACCGTCAGGTCATGATCACCGGCAGGATCAAAACGATGAACGAGAGCATCTATTACAACGTGGACGCGCTGCAGAACGCGATCCTCGAGGACCGGCAGGTCACCTTCCAATACTTCAACTGGAACGTCAAAAAAGAACAGGAGCTTCGGCACGGCGGCGCGCGCTACAAGATCAGTCCGTGGGGGCTTTTGTGGGACGATGAGTATTATTATCTTCTCGGCTACGACGCGAACAGCGGGATCATCAAAAACTTCCGTGTCGACAAGATGCTGCATATCTTCCGCACGTCAGATCCGCGCGAGGGCGCAGAAGAATACAAAAAGATCGATCCGGTCAAATACTCCAAAAGCGTATTCGGTATGTTCGGCGGCGATATGACCGAGGTCACGCTGGAAGCGAAAAACAGTATGGCGGGTATTCTCGTGGACCGCTTCGGCAGAGATATCATTATGATACCGAAAGACGGGGAAAGCTTCACCTGCACCGTGCGCGTCGCCCTGAGCGGGCAGTTCTACGGCTGGCTGACCGCACTCGGGAAGGATATCCGCATTATCGCGCCGGAAACCGCGGTCGACGGGATGCGCGCGGTCGCGCAGCGGCTGACGGAACAGTATCGCCCGTGAGGTGCATAAATCGGACTCCCCTGCAGCGCGAGCGTTTCCCGATAGCTTCTGCAGCCTGTCGTCGGATCGACAAAACCGGATAACTGGAGTGATAGTATGCAGTTTACAAGCTTGATATTTTTATTCTTTTTTGCCGCGGTCCTTTTGATTTATTTTGTCGTACCGCGTTTTCTTCGCCCGTTGACGCTTCTTGTCGCGAGTATCGTGTTTTATTCGAGCTATTCCGTTTTTTTTGCGGTTCTGATGTTTGTCACGATCCTCTCGACATGGATCTGCGGCAACCTGATCGGCAGATTGCGAAGCAGGGCTCCCGACGGCGAGCAAAGAAAGAAAAAGGCGATCCTTGCGGTCGGGATCTTCTTCAGTCTGAGCATTCTGTTCGTATATAAGTATTTTAATTTCACACTGGAAAACGTGAATCTCGTTTTAGGCAAGCTTCATCTCGGGCTGATCGAAAACAGGTTCAATTTCGTTCTGCCGATGGGTATTTCGTTTTATACGTTTCAGGCGCTCGGTTATCTGATCGACGTGTACCGCGGAACGACGAGAGCCGAAACGGATTTTGTTTCCTTTGCGCTTTTCGTCTCGTTCTTTCCGCAGCTCGTCGCCGGACCGATCGAACGCTCTGACCGTCTGCTCAGACAGATCCGGCAATGCACGGACACAGCGCTGTGGAACTATGAACGGGTCGCGCACGGCTTTCTGCAGATGCTGTGGGGGTATTTTCTGAAAATGATCATCGCCGACAGGGCTGCCTCCGTCGTCTCCTACAGCTTTTCAAGGATCTATTCCGTCGGCACCGTGGGTGCGGTTCTGGGCGTTGTATTCTTTGCCGTTCAGATCTACTGTGACTTTGCCAGCTATTCGACCATCGCCGCGGGCTCTGCAAAGGTTCTCGGCTTCGAGCTGATGGACAACTTCAACACGCCGTATTTTGCCCTTTCAATCAGGGATTTCTGGAGCCGCTGGCACATCTCCCTTTCGACCTGGTTCAGAGATTATCTGTATATCCCCCTCGGCGGCAACAGAAAGGGAAAGCTGCGCAAATATCTCAACATCATGATCGTTTTTCTCGTCTCGGGGCTCTGGCACGGCGCGAGCTGGACGTTCATCCTCTGGGGCGGACTGCACGGCGCATATCAGGTCGTCGGCGACGTCACCCGACCGCTGAAGGAAAAGCTTTACGGAAAGCTCCGCGTCAGGACAGAGGCGGCATCCTTCAAGGCGGCGAGAATGCTCGCGACGTTTCTTATGACCTGCTTCGCATGGATTTTTTTCCGTGCTTCGACGCTGAACGACGCGATCGTTTACATCGGCAGAATTTTTACGGCGTATGATTTCTGGAACCTGACGAACGGTTATATCTACAAGATCGGTCTTGAACGGCAGGAAATGAACATTCTTCTGCTGGCGATCGCGGTTCTGCTGATCGTCGACGTACTGCGGTACAGAAAGAATATCCGGTTCGAGAACATCGCAGACCGGCAAAACGTCTGGTTCCGTCCGCTGCTGATGCTCGCGCTCCTGCTGACAATTCTCATTTTCGGGTCGTACGGCAAGAATTTCGACACGCAACAGTTTATCTATTTTGAATTCTGAGGAGGGATACGGATGAAAAAGAATATCATCAAGGCATCGGCGTTTTTGCTTGCTTTCGTGCTTTCCCTCAGCGCGATCGGCGGCATTCTGTCATATAAATTCAACGACAGCACGCACAAAATCTCCTCGTTTTATCATTTGCCGAGAAAATCTCTCGACGTGCTGGTTCTGGGAACGAGCCACGCGTTTATGGGGGTAAACACCGCCTCGCTCTGGAAGAACTACGGCGTCGCAGCATTCAGTCTCTGCGGTCCCGTGCTGCCGATGTGGAACGCATATTATTATCTGGTCGAAGCACTCAAAACACAGTCGCCCAAGGTCGTGGTCCTCGATTTATTCTCTCTGACGCAGGATTTCGAATATCAGAAGGAAGAATTCGCGATCAAAAACACCTACGGACTCAGATTCTCACTCACGAAGCTTCAAAGCATCAAAGCCTCCTTCGACATGAAGCAGAAGGACGCCTACGTGCACTATTTCGGTCTTTTGCAGACGCATTCGAGATATTCCGAGCTGAACTCGGTTGATTGGCTGCCTTACTATGCGGATGAAGCGCAGTACAAAAACTTTACGGGCTTTCAATACAGCCTTCAGACAAAAGCCGACAGCGAACCGGACTTCTCAAACGTTACCGGAACGCAGGAGCCTGCGAAAAAACAGCTGCAATACTTCAAAAAGATACTTGAGCTCTCCGCAAAAAAGAAGATCCCGGTCATGTTGACGATGATTCCTTATCCGCACGCCAACGCAAATCAGTATAAGATGATGCGCTACGGAAGCGAACTGGCAAAAAAGGAATACGGCATCGCCACCTACGATTATATCAACACGCTGAAAAAAAGCGTCGGGCTTGATTATTCCAAGGATTTCGGCGATGATTCGCACCTGAACTGGAAGGGCACGCTGAAGCTTGCAAAGGCGATGGGGAAAACACTGACAACGAAATATAATGTTGCGGACCGCCGGGGCGCAAAGAAGTATGAAAACACCTGGGGACAGAACGCATCTTATATTTACAACTTTTTTGACAATAAAAAGGTCCCGGCGATCACCTCTGCGGACGATTACGTCGACGTTGTCAATACAGAGCGTTATCTGACGGTTATCACCTATACCCTTCGTTCCGGAAAGAAAACGCCGACATCGATCCGCACTTTCCTGCGGTCTCTGAATATTCCGAAGGAGCAATACATGCAGGGCGGCGTGTGGATCCTGCAGGGCGGCGCCGCGCAGTATTACAGCAACGACCGTTCGGACGGTTACGTTAAGAATATAAAACTGACAAAGCGCATTCTCGCGCACGTAGAGACAAAGCCGAAGAAAACGGAAGGAAAAACGGAGAACGTTTATTATATCTACTACGGCGGAAGTGCAAAAATGCCGTCCACCTACGGACTGAACATCTTTGTTTTTGACACCTTCAACCAAAAGGTCGTCGACTGCGTCGCGGTCAAAGGAAAAGACGATACGCTGTATCGGTAAACTCCTGCTTTCCCGTTCCGCCTGGTCCGGGCTGCGCTGCAGAGATAAAAAAACGGGTACCCCGTGACTTCAGCGTCGGGGGTACCCGCAGTTTTTTATCGGATCAATGGATCCGCGTACCGACGGGAACGATATCGTCGATAAAGATCACCTGACAGCCGCAGGCATTGTTGGTCGCGGCGAGCAGCATGCCCTCGCTCGTCACGCCGGAGAAGCGCGCGCTTTCGAGGTTCGCGACAACGATGATCTTTTTGCCGACCAGCTCCTCGCAGGTGTAATCGTGCTTGATACTCGAGACGATCACCCGCTCGCCGGCGCCGTCGTCCAGCGTGAGCTTGAGACAGTTGTTGGACTTGCGGATCTCCTGCGCCTTGACGATCTTGCAGACGCGCAGGTCTATCTTATCGAAGGTGTCGATACCAATCTTTTCCGCAAGGATCGGCGCGACGGGGTCGGGCTCGCCGTATTCCTTTTTCGGCTTTTCCTCGACCATTTCCTCAACGGGAACGGCTTTTTCTTCTTCGGTCTTCGGTGTGGAGAAATCCAGAAGACCGACGTAACGCTCTTTCTCGACCGCGTAGAGGAACAGATACAGACGCGGGCCTTTTTCCTTATCGATCAGCAGCCGGTAGACCGTTTTGAAGAAATCGCCCTGATACTTCTTCAGCGTTTTTTCGTCAAGCTCGTATCCGAAGACCTTCTTCGGGATATCGTAAAGCTCGGTGTTGAGCGCGTCGAGATCGTAACCGCCGGCGATCAGATAATCGTGCAGCAGCGCGATTTCTTTCTTCGCGTCGCCGTCCAGCGCCTCGAAAACGTCCCAGTTCCGGGTCGCGCGGAGCTTGTTGACGCTCTCGGGCGAGCAGGTCTCAAGCCAGAACTTCGCCCGCTCAAGACGGTCCGCGAACTGCTCGTATTTATAAGGCGTGCCGATCTTCTCAAACACGGTCTCCAGCATGGGAACGTTGAAATCCACGACGGAGCCGAGCTGCACGAGCAGGCTCATGGGCACGGTGCTGATCTCGCGGCCCGCGACGGCGGTATTGTACATAATCGCCTTGTGCGCTTCGCTCGCCTCGCCCGACTTCACGGCGTTGTACATTTTATCAAACTCGAAATACTGCCGAAGAATGCCGTCGTCGAAGCAGAAATCGAACGCCTTGAGCGGCTCGGTCTTCGAATACAGCCAGAGAATGACCTCGGGCTCGTATATTTTCAGCAGCGTCTCGGGCGTGAGGTTCAGACCCGAGGAGCCGGACATTTTGCCCGTGGTGCCCTTGATGCCGATGAACTCGTAGCCCTGGAAAATGGGCGGCTCGTAGCCGAAAACCTTCCTCGAGATATCCTTGCTCGTGTCGTAGCTGCCGTGGGGCGATGCGTGATCCTTGCCGCCGGGCTCGAAATCGACGCCCTCGTACATCCAGCGCATGGGCCAGTCGATCTTCCACGCGAGCTTGCAGTTGAAATCCTTCGTGAAATCAAACGTTCCGCAATGACCGCAGTCGCATTTGTATTCCGCGACGGTGCAGTCGTCGGAAAGGCTCGTGACCGTCGTGGTGTCTCTGCCACATTCGGGGCAGTAGATGCTCACGGGGTAATACGCCTCGCGCTCGCCCTCGGCGGCGTCCTGCGTGCGGTGCGAGTCAAGAATATCGAAGATCTCGCCGCGGTGCTTCAGGGCGTGGAGGATGTGCTCGACGTATTTGCCGCTGCGGTACATGCGCGCCTGATAGCGGTAGTCCATCTCGATGCCGAATTTTTCGATGGAACGCATGAACTCGTTCTCAAAGTATTCGGCGTAGGTTTTTTCCTCCGTTCCGGGGAACGGGTTTTTCACGTCGATATACGGGAAGCCGATGTATTTTTCCATATCGCCGTCGGCCTTTGCGACGTTGACCGGGATCTTTCTCACACGGTCAAATTCGTCCCACGAAAACAGAAGCCGCGCCTTTTTGCCCATTTTGCGCAGGGCGCGCACGACGAAATAGCTCGTGGCGATATCGCGGAAATTGCCGATATGAATCGAGCCGGAGGGACTGATGCCCGCCGCGCAGACGTATTCTTCTTTTTCGGGATTGCGCGCGACGATGCGCTGCGCAATTTCTTCCGACCAATGCATAGCTTCGACCTCCCCGCCGGGTTATCTGGAAATGGAAATGATTTTATAGACGGAGATCCCGCCGGGCGCCTCTGCCTCGACGACGTCTCCCTCCTTGTGGCCGAGCAGCGCTTTGCCGACGGGAGAATCGTCGCTGATACGGCCCTCGATGGGATCCGCCTGCGCGAATCCGACGATCTGATATTCGACCTCTTCTTTGAACTCCTCGTCGAATAACACGACTCTGGAGCCGACGTGGACCGCGTCCGTCGTCAGGCTGCTCTCATCGACGATCCTGACGTGCGCGAGCATATATTCGATTTCGGCGATGCGCGCCTCGAGCTTGCCCTGGTCCGATTTTGCCTCGTCGTATTCGCTGTTTTCCGACAGATCGCCGAAGCTCTTCGCCTCTTTGATCTTCTCGGCGATATCGGCTCTGCCGGTCGTTCTGAGTTCTTTCAGTTCCTGGCGCAGTGCTTCCACGCCGGCGGCGTTGAGAATGAATTCATCAGCCATGAGTAAAAAACTTCCTTCCGAAATATAAAATACAGTTGGTTTTATACGAGTAATTATTATACTAATAATAGAAAGAAATGTCAAGAAAATTCTGCGGGTTGACGGAAATGCGGGTATCTGCGGGTTGACGGAAATGCCCGGCGGCCCGGCGGGAAAAGAGAAAAAGCGAAAAAGAAAACAAGAGGCGGAAAAGAAACCGCGCCCTCCCGGGAGGACGCGGCCGTTTTATATGAATCAAATGCAGCTTATGTGAATTCAGATGGAATCTTTTCGGAACGGCGGCTGGAATCAGCCGTCGTTCCTTTTCTTCATGACGATCGCAACGCCCGCGACGGACATGGCGGCGATCACGCCCGCGACTGCGAGAGAGACGCCCGCGTCGCCGGTTCTCGGAATTCTGCCGCCGTTGGTGGGCGTCGTGGTTGTTGCCCTTGCGGTGGTCGTGGTGTTGCTGGGCGGCGTGGTGTCGCTGGGCGGCGTAGTGTCGCGG
>JAFRTA010000269.1 GCA_017427315.1 Clostridia bacterium | reverse complement strand
GAGACGACGGGATGCGGTCGGATTTTGACAGGATCGGCATATATGCCGCCGACGGGGCGCGGCGTGCCGCCGATATCTTCTTATCGGAGATCGACGCGCGCGGAACGGCCTGCGCCGTCACAACGGAAAGAGAATGCGCCGATATTGTTTTGGAATGCGCGCCGTTTGACGAAAAGGACGCTTTCCGTATTTCCGAAGAAAACGGACGGTACGTCTTTTCCGCAAAAGGTATTCGCGGGCTTCTTTACGCCGTCGGCAGATTTCTTCGCAAAACGGTTTATCGTGACGGCAAATGCTCTCTTGTCTGCGATATCCGCGGCGAATACCGGCCCGTAAAGCCCGTCCGCGGCCATCAGGTCGGCTATCGTCCGACGGCGAATTCCTACGAGGCGTGGGCTGAGGAACAGTACCGCAGGTATTATCTCGATATGATGTATTTCGGCGCGAACACGGTCGAGCATATCCCGGGCGACCGAAAAAGCGAGCGGAACGCGCTGATGAAGTATTCTTCTTCCGAAATGTGCGCGATCGCTTCGCGCATCGCAGACGGGCTCGATCTCGACGTCTCGCTCTGGATGCCGAATTCGGAAGAAACGGACGAAGAAGCGATCGCGAACAAAGAACCCGTATTCGCCGCCGTCCCGCGCATCGACGCAGTGTTCATCCCGGGAAGCGATCCCGGCGACCTGCCCGCGGACCGGCTGTTCCGCCGTGCCGGGATCCTATCCGAAACGCTGAAAAAATATCATCCGGATACAAAAATATGGATCTCCGCGCAGTCGCCGCACGACTCCCCCGACTGGGGCGACGCTTTCATCCGCGAGATCGAAAAAGAGCCCGACTTTCTCTGCGGCGTGATCCAGGGGCCGAACCGCGCCATGGAGCTCGAAGATCTCCGCCGGCGCGTCCCGGCGCGATATCCGATCCGTCTTTATCCCGATATCACGCACAACGTACGGTGCGAATACCCCGTGCATTTCCCCGCCGACGACTGGCACTACGCCTGGAAAGCCGCGTTGAGCCGCGAAAGCGTCGATCCCCGCCCGAAAGAGATGCGCCGCATCCACCGTATGACGCGGCCCTATATCGTCGGCTCGGTCAGCTACAGCGAGGGCGTCAACGACGATTTCAATAAAATGATCTGGTCGGATATGGACTTCTTCGGCGAGACCGACCTGCGGGAAAGCGAGCTCGATTACGCGCGGCTGTTTTTTCCGGGAAGCGATCCGGAGCTTGCCGCCGACGCGCTGTTCGGACTTGAGGAAAACTGGGAGAACGCGCCCGAGGAAAGCGTTTCGGTCGAGCCGACGCTCGAAAAATGGACCCGGCTCGGAGAAACCGATCCGTCGCTTTATCGGAATTGGCGATATGTGCTTCACCTGTTCCGCGCGAGCTGCGACGCGCTGATCCGCAGAAGAAGGATCTTCGACCTTTCACTCCTTTCGCAGGCGCGCGACGCCGCGAGATACGGATACGGCGCGGTACGCGAAATACTGAAGCGGGGATATCCGGACCAGATCGAAGAGCTTCGCAAAAGGCTCGAGGAATACGCGTCGCTTCTGTTTGAACAGATCGGCCTGCAGCTTGACGTCGAACGGTACGGCGCAAACTCCTGGGAGCGCGGCGCGGTGCTCGACACGATCGACAATCCCCTGACGGATAAGGAATACTTCTTCCGCAGACTCGCGGAAGCGCCGCCCGGATTCCCGGAAACGGTATATCTCGATTCGATCTTCAACAGGACGAAAACGGAGAACGGAGAGCTGTATTATTCCGTCGCCGAACACGGGATCGCCGGCTCCGGCTGCGTGCAGCGTGGATTCCCTTATCTCAATTTCCGCGGCGACGACCCGAAAAACCGCGGGCTCGCGCCGAGCGGCTGTTTCGATATTTTCGATAATTACACCTTCCGGCTTCGGACCGGCGGACTCGACGGCTCCTCCGATTATCTGATGAGAGTCGTTTACGCGTCGAAAAGGAACGGTTCTGCGCATCATAAAATTACCGTCAACGGGACCGTTGTTTACGAGGGCGCGCAGTTCGGCGAACGGGACGGGGCGTATGACCGGCTGTATCTGCCCGACCGGCTGGAATCCGCGGTCTACGATATCCCCGGCAGCCTGTTCGAAAACGGCTGCGCCGAGATCGAGCTCTCCGAGCCGACCATGGGCGTGATGTTCACAGAGATTTTTCTTATGAAGAAAGGACGGAGATCCGAATGAAAGCAAAAACGATCGTCAAAGCGGGAATTCTTGCCGTCGGCGCGGCGGCTGCGGCCCCGTTCGTCAAAAAGAAGCTCGACTCGCCCGAAGGCAGGCGTTTTCTGTACGAAGCCGCCGATAAATCCCTGGCCGGCGTCCTGACGGGCGTCAGCGCGGTCCTGCCGGCGGGCAAACCGGGCGATATCCTCGATTTTACGCCGACGCCCGATTACCCCGGCACCGCGCAATTTCTTGAGGAACCCGCCGAGGGCGCCGTCTGGTCGCTCGGTTACGCAAAGAAAAGCATCCTGCCCGAAAACATCTTCGACGATGTTTATTATCTCGGCGGATATCTCGCCTACCCGCCCAACCGCGCGGACGGCGTGCTCGACGATATGCTGATCCGTGCCGTCGCCGTGAACGACGGCTCCGGCAGAGGGACCGCCGTGTTCGCCGTGATCGACTGCGTCGGCGTTTCGAACCACGACGTGAACGATATCCGCGCCCTTCTCGCCGATTTCGCAAAGGAACGGAATATCGTCAGCATCAATATCAGCGCGACGCACTCCCATTCGTGTATCGACACGCTCGGTCTGTGGGGCGAACTGACGACGGCGCTGAAAACGAATCCCGTCAAAGCGCTTTCGGGCGAGACGGATTTCGTCTCCGGCAGAAACGAAACATTTATGCAAAATATGAAGGAAACCGCCGCGCAGGCGATCCGCGAAGCGGT
>JAFRTA010000268.1 GCA_017427315.1 Clostridia bacterium | reverse complement strand
GGACGACGGCGACGAAGCGGAGCTGATGAGCTGCGCGCTGCTGTTCGATGCGCTCTGCGAATTCACCGGCTATACGCCTCCCTGGGGGCTGCTGACCGGCGTGCGCCCGGCGAAGCTGATGAGCATGCAGCGCCGCGCGCTCGGCGACGGGGAGGCGAAGCGCTTTTTCCGGGAAGAAATGAAGGTCTCGCCGGGAAAGACGGAGCTGGCGTTCGAGGTCTCGGTGAACGAGGACCGCGCCGCGCTCCTGAGCCCGCCGCGGAGCTGTTCGCTTTACGTTTCGATCCCGTTCTGCCCGACGCGGTGCAGTTATTGTTCCTTTGTGTCCCATTCCAACGAGAACGCGAAAAAACTGATCCCGCAATATGCGGAGCTGCTCTGCGAGGAGCTGAAGCGCACGGGGGAGATCGTCGCCCGGCTCGGCCTTTCGATGAAAAGCGTGTATATCGGCGGCGGGACTCCGACGACGCTTTCTCCGGAGCAGCTGCGCCGGGTGATGGAGACGGTAAACGACTGCTTTGACCTCGGCGACAGTCTTGAATTCACCGTCGAGGCGGGCCGGCCGGACACGGTCACCCCCGAAAAACTCGCCGTGATAAAAGAATGCGGCGCGAGCCGCGTCAGCGTCAATCCGCAGACCTTCAGCGACCGCGTTCTCGAGACGATCGGCAGAAGACATACCGCCGCCGAGACGCTCAACGCATACGAAACGGCAGTAAATGCGGGCTTCCGCGATATCAATATGGACCTGATCGCGGGCCTGCCGACGGATACGCTCGTCGGCTTTTCCGACAGTCTCGAAAAAACGATCTCGCTCTCGCCCGCCGAGATCACCGTCCATACGCTCGCGCTCAAGCACGCGGCGAATCTCGTGACCGAAAAACGTGTGATTGACCCGGGCGACACCGGCGCGATGCTCGACCTTGCGGCGCGGCGGCTGACGGAGAGCGGTTATTCGCCGTATTATATGTACCGTCAGAGCCGTTGTATTGGCAATCTCGAGAACGTGGGCTGGGCGAAGCCGGGCTTCGGCAGTCTCTATAACGTCTTTATGATGGAGGAGCTGCACACGGTGCTGGCGTGCGGCGCGGGAGCCGTCTCGAAGCTCAAAAGGGACGGCGTGAACGATATCGACAGAATATTTAATTATAAATATCCATATGAATATATCGACCGGTTCGAGGACGTGCTTGCGCGGAAAGAACGGATATTTGCTTTCTATCTTGAAGGGCAGCGCAACACGCAAAACGCAACACGCAAAACTTATTAAAAACAGAAAGCCGGTGAATACAATGGCGATAAACTACCAGATCTCATATATCAATTCGTCCATGAGCGCGGACCCGGGGGGGTTCGTGCGCGAGTGCGAGGCGAATTTCCGCGCCGAGGTCAACGAGGCGGCGCGTCTCGCCGTGCAGAACGGCAGCAGGATCGTCATGCTCGCCGGGCCGAGCTCTTCAGGCAAGACCACGACCGCCGCTTTTCTTGACGAATGGTTTACCGTCCGCGGGGGAAACGCTTACGTCGTCTCGCTGGACGATTTTTATCTGAACCGGGGCGAGGGGCCGAAGCGCGAGGACGGCACCGACGATTACGAAACCGTTTACGCGCTGGATATCCCGTGTATCACCGACAGACTCTCGCGGCTGCTGAAAACCGGAGAGGCGTCGCTGCCGATCTTTGATTTTATGACGGGCAGACGCAGTCCCGAAACGCGGGACATCCGCCTTGAAAAAGACGATATCCTCGTGATCGAGGGGCTGCACGCGCTGAATCCCGTGATCACGGACGGGCTGCCGCAGGACTCTCTCTGTCTTACCTATATCAGCGTTTCCTCGCGCGTCTGCGCCGAGAACAACATTTATCTCAATAAACGCGACCTGCGGTTTATCCGCCGGCTGATTCGCGATTACAAGTATCGCGACAGCTCCCCGGAGCGCACCTTTTCGCTGTGGCGCGGCGTGCTGACGGGGGAAGACGAATATCTCTTCCCGTTTTCCGGCAGGGCGCATATCCGCATCAATTCCTTCCATCCGTATGAGCCCTGCGTGTTCGCGCATCAGGCTGTCGAGCTGCTGGACGCGGTCCCGGAGCAGAGCCTTTATTATAAAAATGCGCGGCTGCTCGCGCGGAAGCTCGAAGGCTTTGCCTTCGTCGAGGAAACAATCACGCCGAAGGATTCCCTGCTGCGGGAATTTCTCGGGAAGTAATACATATCGATTCAATTTGAGAAGATAACGAAAGAAGGAACGTCATTGTCACCTCTGAAACAACAGACGAGAAAAAAACAGTCGCTTCTCAACGGCGCGCTGGTGCTGCTGATCGCAACCATCGTCACGCACGTGATCGGTATCCTATATAAAATTCCGATCAATCAGGTGCTCGGGGTCGTGGGAAGGCCCTATTACAGCAACGCTTACAGTATCTTCCTGCCCATATACAGCATCGCGCTGGCAGGGCTGCCGACGGCGATGTCGCGCCTCGTCGCGCATTATATGGCGCTGAATGAGTTCCGCAGCGCAAGGCAGGTCCTGCGCGTCGCCCGCAAGCTGTTCATCATTACCGGTATTCTGGGAACGGTGCTTCTTGCTGCGCTGGCGTATCCTTTTTCGCATTCCCTGAAGGATATGGACAAGAACGTCTACGCGATCCTCGCCCTCGCTCCCTGCGTCTTTTTCTGCTGCGTGATGTCTACATACCGCGGCTATTACAACGGATTGCGCAATATGACGCCCACGGCGGTCTCCGAGGTCATCGAGGCGGTCGGCAAAATGGTCATCGGCGTGCTGCTCGCGCGTTTCGTGGATTCCTACGGTATGTCGCAGTTCGCGTCCGCCGGCAAGGTCTTCGGCGTCGTTTGCGCGGATGCGGATGCCGCTCACAGGGCGATCTACCCGTTTTCGGCGGCGGCGGCGATCCTCGGCGTCACGTTGAGTACCGTGCTTGCGTTCCTCTATGTCTGGGTCCGTTACCGTGTGCGCGGCGACGCCATCACGGCGGCGGAGCTCGCTTCTTCAAACGAGCCGCCCCGGCAGAAAACACTTGCGGGGGATCTCATCCGCATCGCGTTCCCGATCGTTCTGAGCACGGCGGTATTCAATCTGACGAACCTGATCGATTCATGGACGATCCAGTTCCGCCTTGCCGGGATCGCCGAAGCGCATTTCGATATCATGCGGGGGATCTACGGCGAGGCGATGACTTCCGGCGGCGTCAGCCTTGACGACCTGCCGAAGTATCTGTACGGCGCTTACGAGATCGCCAGCGACTTCCGCAATCTCCTGCCCGCGCTGACCGTGACGCTGGGCGTCAGCGCGATCCCGGTGCTTTCCGAGGCGTGGACGCTGAAGGACCACAGAGGGATCGAGTCGTCGATCGAATCCGTGATCCGCACGTCCATGATCATCGCGATGCCGCTGGGAGCGATCATGGGCGTCCTGTCTGGACCGATCCTTTCGACGCTCTACTGGGGGCAGAAAGATACCATGTCCGCGATCGGACTTTCTTCGTCGATCATGTCGATCTACTGCTTCGCGGCGTTCGCGTTATCCATTACGCAGCCGCTGACGAATATGCTGCAGGCGATCGGCAAAACTTACGTGCCGCTGATCGCGCTGCTGATCGGCGCAGTGTTCAAGATCGGCGTGAACTATCTGATGATCGGGCTCCCGCAGATCAATATTTACGGCGCGATCATCGGTACGGTTTCGTGTTATATCGTCGTCGCGCTCATTGATATCGTCGCGCTGCTGCGGACGACCCGCGCGAAGGTGCGCTTCGGCTCGGTATTCCTCAAGCCTCTGTTCTGCTCGATCGTCGGCGGCGCGGCGGCGTGGGCGGTCAACGGCATGGCGTCCGGGCTTTTGAGATCCGTTCCCGCGCTCTCCAATCCGAACGCGTATATCAGTTATCAATCCGTCGGTATGGCGGTCGCCGCGGTGTTCGCCGTCGCGTTCTTCTTTGCGACGATGTTCCTGACGAGAGCCATTGAAAAAGAGGACGTGCGCATGCTGCCCAAGGGAGACAGAATCGTTCGCGTACTTGAAAAACACGGCTTTATGGATTGATTTTTCGGGTAAAACGCCGATTTTCTCAAACAAAACGGGCGAATGCGGGGAAAAAACGTAAAAAATGCTTATAAATCAAGAGAAAATCGCAAAACTACTTGCAAAAATCGAAATAATGGAGTACAATATAAAAACGTCGGTGATTCCGGGGAGATGTCATTATGGCTGTGGATTTTCAGTTTAAGGAAAAATACGACATTGGAGATCTTCTCGAAATCGTGACGATCCTGCGCCGTCCGGAGGGCGGCTGCCCGTGGGACGCGGCGCAGACGCACGAGAGCATCCGCCGCGATTTCATCGAGGAGACCTACGAGGTCATCGAGGCGATCAATAAAGACGATAAGGCGCTTCTGCGCGAGGAGCTCGGCGATGTGCTCATGCAGGTCGTGTTCCACACGGAAATCGAGCGCGAAAGCGGCAATTTTGATTTTTCCGACGTGGCGGACGGGATCTGCAAGAAGCTGATCGAGCGCCATCCGCATGTGTTCGGCGAGGTTCACGTCGACGGCACGGAGGACGTGCTCACCAATTGGGACGCGATCAAACGCAGGTCGAAAAAGCAGGAGACTTATGCTTCCGCAATGAAAGCGGTCCCGCGGGAGCTGCCGGCGCTGATGCGGGCGGAAAAGATCCACCACAAGGCGGTCAAATCCGGCATTCCGGCGGATTCGGCGGACGAGCTGCTCGAAAAGCTTGCGGCGGACGTCAGGGTGTTCGGCGAGACGGTTGCTCTCGGCGTTCCCGAAGCGAAGAAGCTCGCTCTCGGAAAACTCCTGTTCGACGTTTCGGGCCTTGCGGATCTCACGAAGACCGATCCCGAGCTGGCGCTGACCGAGGCGACCGATTCCTTTATCGAAACGTTTTCCGCGGTCGAGAACGGGGGAGACCCCGAGCTGTTCAAAAAAGACGCCGACGACCTTTGGAACGGGGTCCTCGGCAAAAAATGAAAGCCAACATGCTGTCAAAGCTTTGGAATATACAAAAAGAAGGAGGTTAAACAGAATGAAGAAGACTGATCTCATCAGTGCGGTAGCCGCGAAGGCGGGCAGCTCGAAGAAAGACGCCGAGAAGGCGGTCAACGCTGTTTTCGCGATCGTTTCCGAGACTCTTTCCGCGGGCGAGGGCGTTCAGATCGCAGGCTTCGGTTCTTTCGAGGTTCGTGAGCGCGCTGCAAAGCAGGGCCGCAACCCCAGAACCGGCGAGAGCATCACTGTTCCCGCAGCGAAGATCCCCGCGTTCAAGGCGGGCAAAGGTCTGAAGGACGCTGTTGCAGGTAAATAATTTGCGTTTTACCTTTTTCGGCGGCGAAACGGAGCCGCGTGTTCCGTTTCCCGCCTTGTCCCTTGAATGAAGCAGCCTTTTCTCCGTATGTGAAAAGGCTGATTTTTTTCTGTATGCCGAGCTATCCGTATCACTGAAAGGAGCGCGGCGGAACGCCGCTTTCATCGTTATGAGACTTGATAAATATTTAAAGGTATCGCGCCTCGTCAAGCGCCGCACCGTGGCGAACGAGCTTTGCGACGCGAAGCACGTGGAGGTCAACGGCAAGATCGCCCGCGCCTCGCTCGAGATCAAAGAGGGCGACGTGATCGAGATCCGCATGGGGCCTCATCTCATAAAGGCCCGCGTGCTTTCCGTGCGCGAGTTTGCCACGAAGGACGACGCGGCGCTGATGTATGAGCTGCTGCCGTGAGCGCGTGATTCGTGATTTGTGACTTGTTTCACATCTCGCGTTCCGTGTTTTTTTCTCATATCCCGCGTCCCGCGCCTGTCCCGGCTTCTGCATAATAATACATTAAAAGCCTCAATTATTATAAAATCGGCGAAATAAACTGTATTTTCGCCGATTAAATGTATAATTCTCTTGCAATTTTCTTTTTCATCATGTATAATACATTTTATTATGAGCACAAAGGGAGCCGTGACCGTTCTCTTTGCGGAAGGAGAGAGATACATGACCGGATCAAAGGTCGAACTGATTGTATTTATCGTATACCTGGTGTTTATGCTTGGGATCGGCGTGTTCTTCTTTTTGAAGACGAAAAACGGCGGCGAGAAGGATTATTTTCTCGGCGGCAGAAAAATGGGCCCCGTTGTCTCCGCGCTGTCCGCCGGCGCGTCGGATATGAGCGCGTGGGTGCTGATGGGCCTGCCCGCCTCGATCTACGCGGCCGGACTCGGCCAGACCTGGATCGCCATCGGTCTTGCCGTAGGCTATACGTTGAGCTGGATCTTTGAAGCGAAGCGTCTGCGCCGGTATTCCATCGCCGCGAACGACTCGATCACGATCCCGCAGTACCTGACGAACCGTTTCCTGACCTCCAACAGATCTCTTCAGGTGATCTGCGCGGTCATCTTCCTTGTTGCGTATACCGTTTATGCCGCCAGCAGCATCAGCGCCTGCGGCACCCTCTTTGAGACCGTGGTCGGCATCGACGCGAAGCTGGCGATGTATATCGCCGCCGCGATCATCGTTTCCTATACGTTCCTCGGCGGCTTTTCGGCTGTCTGCTGGACGGACTTCTTCCAGGGCCTTCTGATGCTCGGGGCTCTTCTGATCGCCCCGATCTTCGCGCTCGTTCTCGTCAAGAACGGCGAGGGCGTTTCGACGCTGGGCGAGGTCGGAGACGGCTATTGGAACATGATGACCGGCTGGAAGGATATCCTTTCCGGCCTCGGCTGGGGACTCGGCTATTTCGGCATGCCGCATATCATCATCCGCTTCATGTCCGTGCGTTCCGATAAGGATATCAAAAAGAGCGCGAAGATCGGCATCAGCTGGACCGTGCTGATCCTGGCTTTCTCGGTGGTTGCCGCGATCGCGGGCAGAATGTTCCTCGGTGAGATCTCCGACAGCTCCACCGTGTTCATCCAGATCGTCCGCAAGATCTTCCATCCGGTGGTCAGCGGCATCCTGCTTTCCGCGATCCTTGCCGCGTCCATGTCCACGGCGGACAGCCAACTGCTCGCCAGCGCGTCTTCGTTCTCCAGCGACGTTTACAAGCCGATCGTCAGAAAAGGCAAAGCGAGCGATAAAGAGATGCTCTGGATCGGCCGCGTTGTCGTTCTGCTGATCGCCGTCGTTGCACTGATCATCGCGCTGAATTCCTATACGCAGAAGCAGGCCGATCCCACGAAGAATACGATCATGGATCTGGTTTCCAACGCATGGGGCGTGTTCGGCGCGGCGTTCGGGCCGGTGATCCTGCTGAGCCTGTTCTGGCGCAGACTGACCTTCTCCGGCGCGGTCGCGGGCATCGTCACCGGCGCGGCGGTGGATATCCTCTGGCTGATTTTCCTGAACGATTCGACCGGCAGGTTTATCAACACGGGCGTGTATGAGATCATCCCCGGCTTTATCCTCGGCTTTGTCGCCGCGGTCGTCGTATCGCTCGCGAGCAAAAAGCCCTCGGACGAGGTCGTCGCGGTGTTCGACAAAGTCGCATCGAAGGAAGAGATCTGAATCCGAATCGAATAAAAACGAAGGCGTCGGGATCGCTCCCGGCGCCTGTTTTGTCAAATTCCGGTTTATCGCAAAGCGATAAATCAGTATTTACAGCGTATACACGCCCGAATTCAGCAGCACGAATTCCGTGTCCGCGCTTTTGATGTATTTATGCACCGGCTCCTCGAACTGCCGGTAGGTCTCGACGGTGTAATCCGTCAGCGAGACGGTTTTGATGCAGTGCTTGTCCCGGTCGCAGACGTAAAGATTCCCGTCGTATTCCGCGACGGAGACCGGACGTTCGAAGGTGCCGGAGGTCATGCCGCCGATGCGCATCACGACCTTGTTCGCGGCGATGGAGTAGCGGATCAGCGCGTGCATCTCGGGCACGACCGACCAGATATGCCGGTTTTCCACCGCGATATCGCGGGCGGGATGCTCGTGATAAAACAGATCGCCCGTCCACGTCAGTTCGCCGTCCGCGTCGAAAAGTCCCATTTCGCCCGTGGTATAGATCACCGCGGCGCCGCCGTCGGGCAGCTTGCCTGCGTCGCAGGCGACGTAATCACCGAGCTGCGACGCGATCTCCTTGAATGCGGGCCCGAATTTGTTGAGCAGATATACGCTTTTCGTGATCGGCGCGATCTTGTTTTCCGGCGCGTCGAAGGCATAGAACGAGACCTTTGTCTCGTCGTTTTCAAGCCGTTCCTCACGAACAAACAGAACGCCTCTCGAAAACCTTACGATATCCGATATCTGTATTTTCAGAATATGCTGCATTTATTTCTCAGCTCCGAACTTATTTGTGAGCGTTTCCATCACGTATTCGGCGAATTCGGCGCAGGTGCAGCCGTCGCTTCTGCCGGTGATTTTCAGCTTCTTTTCCTCGAACATGCAGTAGTCCAGCGCCTTTTCGAGCCGCACGGACTCCTCGTATCTGCCGATGTGCGACAGCAGCATCGCAGCGGCGCGCAGCATCGAGCACGGATCGGCGTAGATGTCGCGCCCTTCCTGCACCATACGCGGCGCGGAGCCGTGGATCGCCTCGAACATCGCGTATTTTTTGCCGATGTTTGCGCTGCCGGCGGTGCCGACGCCGCCCTG
>JAFRTA010000267.1 GCA_017427315.1 Clostridia bacterium | reverse complement strand
GTTATCTCAGTTTTTACCAAGTCGCACAGACTTTAAGTCTGTATCTTGGGTCTCGGGTCTTGAGTCTCGAGTCTGTAAATTCTGGTTTAACGGCTTCGCCGTTAAACCAGAATTTACACTACCGGCAGTGCCACGTCGACCTTAAACAGATCTCCGTCGATGGCGATCTCAAACCGTCCGCCCTGCAGCTCGCAGAGGCTGCGCGCGATGGAAAGCCCCAGACCGCTTCCCTCGGTGGTCCTCGACGCGTCGCCCCGCACAAACCGCTGGGTCAGCTCCTCCGGCGGGATATTCAGCGGCGTTTCCGACACGTTCTTGATCTCGAACACACCGAACGCGCCCTGCCGCCGAAGGTCGATATAGACTCTTGTCCCCTTCATCGCGTATTTTTTCACGTTGGACAGCAGGTTTTCGATGATCCGCCAGGTCTGCCGGCTGTCGGCGGAAACGATCACCGCCTGCGGCGGCTCGTTCACCACCACCTCCAGGCCTCGCTTTTCCAGCTCGTCCGCGTATTCGCCCACCGTTTGCAGCGCGATCTCATACATATTCAGATTGACTTTTTCGATCTTTATATTGCCGGTGGACGCTTTCGACGCTTCCACAAGGTCCTCGATCAGCCGTTTCAGCGTGATCGCCTTTTCATTGATAACGCCGACGTATTTCTCCGCCTCTTCATCGGACAGTTCTCTTTTTGACAACAGGTCCGAATATGTGATGATCGAAGTCAGCGGCGTTTTCAAATCGTGCGACACGTTGGTGATCAGCGCGGTCTTCATGCGCTCGTCTCTGACGCTCTTTTCCACCGCCGCCTTGATGCCGTCCCGGTTCCGCAGCACGGAATCCGCCATCGAGCGCAGATGCTTCGGCAGCTTCGCAAGATCGATCTCCGCGGTCAGGTCGCCGTTGCGGATCCGCTCGGCGGCTACTGCGATTTCATCGATGCCGCGGATATGCCGCAGAACGATCACAAGTACGGCGATCGCGATCCCGAGAGCCAGCAGGCAGCCGAACGCGTAAGGTCCGCTTTCAAACCGGTCGCTGAGAGCGATCTCAACGATGCACAGCGAGAAGATCAGCACGACGCCGACGATCAGCACGGCAAAGAACTGTTTTTTGTAATACTTAGGGATCCTTCTGCTGCGCGTTCTCGCCTTTCCAATCGCCCAGCAGGGCAGAGCGAACCAGAAAGAGTGCCGGATCAGCCGCCCGTTTCTGCCGCTGCGGATCACAGAGGCGAGATATTCCAGCAGAATCAGCGCGCCGACGGCGAACAGCGGGGGAGTAAGCAGCTCCATCGCCGTCAGATCCCACGTATGCTCACGCATAAAGCCTGTATGGTACCGGCTCCCCAACAAGCCGTACGCCTCGATCACCTGCACCAGGAGCCCTGCGCCGCAGTAAAACGCGGCTGCTGCAAGCCCACCGCTGAGCAGAAAATGCCAGTCGTTATACAGCTTGTCAATTCCGACAGGAACTTTTGTTCCAAACGTCAGGATATATACTGCCGATATCAAAAATACGAAAGCGCCGATCGCGGCTCCGCCGATCAAAAACGGCTGTCTGAGCTTCGCCTTTTCGAAGTCCCGTTCGATATAGGAGAAGACGTCGCTCTCGCGCGCTTTGTCGGACGCAAACATATAAAACTCCCCGCCGGAAGCCTGCATTTCTTCAAGACAGTAGCTCATGCGCGTATATCCCAGCGCTTCCTTCCGCAGGGTATCATCCGCGTCGGCGCCGTTGCCGATGTTATGCTCCGCCCGATCCGGCGTCACGATCACCCGCCATTCGGCTTTTTCCGCCGGTCCGGCGACCGCCGCGCTTATTTTCTCCGCGTCGGCGGAGGAAAACATCGGCGTTTCGCCTTTCTGTTTATATTCGGCGATATTGGTGATATATTCCCCGGTCTCGGGATAGTAATAAAGATACTGGGCAAAGGAATCGTCAAAGAGATCCTCCGTTCTGTACGGCTGATATGTGAACGGTCCCGGCTCCGCGGTAAATTGCGCGGCCGCCAGCTTCTCCGGGTCGACGGTCTTTACCGCGCCGATCAGGAACGTGCGAAGCGCGTAGCAGTCCGCAAGCCAGCGGGCGATCTCACGGCTCCCGGAATAAACCTCGGCGGGATCCCACTGGTTCTGCCCGGTATATTCATCGTATTCTTTATAGAAATCATAGGTCGGCGTCGTATAAGCCGCGGTTGTTTCCGCGGGAGGACGCGTCGACGGCACGGCCTCCGGCTGCGTAACGTCGGAAAGAGCGACGGCCGTCGTTTCCGCCGCGGTCGGCTCTTCCGCGCCGTCGGCAGGCTCCGTGACCGGAACGGACGTCGACACAACGTCTTCACCGCCCCGCGTCGAGTAGTAATGCCGCATATGCACCGCCGGAAGCGCGAACCGGTCGCCTCCGATCTCCGCCGTGAACTCGTACGCTCCCGAATCGATCAGCTCATAAGCCCGCCGCTGCGATTCCGTCGAGATCTCGTCCGCCGCGTTATACGCAAATTCATAAAACAGACCCTCATCCGGCTTATCCCGCAGTTCGGGTCTGCGCTCGTGGAACGCCCGGAAATAGTCGTCCGCGTCCGTACAGCCTTCAAAGATATCCTCCGTGAAGCCGTAGACGGCATAACGGGCATAGAGATCCCTGCTCACCCCCAGCAGCGCGTCGCGAAGCTCGGCGCAGACGGCATCCTTCTCTTCTTCGGTCATCGTCAGGGCGTTTTTGTTGCTTTGCTGCGCGTAGGTGCGGATCTCCGCCATGCGCTTCTGCACGGCGCTCTCGAAAAACATGGTGTTATAGTAGTTTTGCGACTTGTCAAAATCGTACAGCAGCTCGTCGCGGCAGGCGAAAAATCCGCAGTACATGGCGGAAAACGCCGACAGGATCGCCATCAGGATCGCCAGCGCCCGCGCGATTCCCTTATAGTTTTTCCATTTTGTAGCCAAGGCCCCACACCACCTTTAAATATTTGGGCTCTTTCGGTTCGATCTCGATCTTTTCACGGATCCGCCGGATGTGTACGGTCACGGTTTTTTCCACGGAGAAGGACGGCTCGTTCCACACCGCCTCATAGATTTGAGAGGTGGTCAGGATCCTGCCGCGGTTCTTCATCAGGAATTCCACGATGCCGTATTCCGTCGCGGTCAGGCGGACGGGCTCGCCGTCCACGGTGAGGCTGCGCGCCTGCAGGTCAAGCACGAGACCGCCGTTTTCGATCACGCCCTCCTTGTTTTCAAGGCTGCCCAGCGCCGTATAACGGCGGATCTGGGATTTGACCCGCGCCATCAGCTCCAGCGGATTGAACGGCTTCGTGACGTAGTCGTCCGCGCCGAAGCTCAGGCCCTGTATTTTATCCATGTCCTCGCTCTTTGCAGACAGCATGATGATGGGAATGTTCTTATCTTTCCGCAGCGCCAGTGTCGCCTGCAGGCCGTCCAGCTCCGGCATCATGATGTCAAGGATGATGCAGTGCAGCTCGTTTCCCTCCGCGATTTTCAGCGCCTCTCTGCCGTTGACGGCGCGAAAGACGTTGTAATGCTCCAGCTCAAGGTAGATCTGCAGGGAATCGAGAATGGCGATATCGTCGTCGCAGACCAGAACGTTGTACATACGGGTTCCTCCTCTCCGGTTTATTGCCATTTTAACACATCCGGGTTCCTTTTTAAAGCCCATATACAAATATATACGCAAATTCAAAATAATCCGCGTTCATTTTTATTAAAAGAGATTAAGAAAATATTACGGTTTCTTTATTTTTATCCTGCGCGGTTTTTCCGCTTTACAGACAAAAGGAAGTGTAGTATAATAATGTATTATCCTTATGTTTCGGGGTTTTCTTATGGAATACTTTGCGGGAAATTACGATATCGCCGTGATCGGCGCGGGACACGCGGGCATCGAAGCCGCGCTCGCCGCCGCGCGGCTCGGCTGCCGCACGATCTGTTTCACGATCAGCCTCGATATGGTGGGCAATATGCCCTGCAATCCCTCCATCGGCGGCACGTCGAAGGGCCACCTCGTGCGCGAGATCGACGCGCTCGGCGGCGAAATGGGCAAGGCCGCGGACGCGAATATGATCCAGAGCCGAATGCTGAACCTCGGCAAAGGCCCCGCGGTGCACTCCCTGCGGGCGCAGATAGACCGCCGCCGCTACGCCGAATATATGAAGCACGCGCTCGAGAACCAGCCCGGCCTCGACCTGAAGCAGGCGGAGATCGTCTCCCTGGAAAAAACGGGGGAGCTTTGGCGGCTCGTGACGCACTTCGGCGCGGTCTACGAAGCGAAAGCGGTCATTCTTGCAACGGGGACCTTCCTCGGCGGCAAAATTTTCGTCGGCGACGTCTCCTTTGAGAGCGGGCCGGACGGGATGTTCCCCGCGAAACGGCTCTCCGCCTCGCTTGAAAAATATATGTCCCTGCGCCGTTTCAAGACCGGCACCCCCGCGCGGGTGAACCGGAACAGCGTGGACCTCGACGCGCTCGAGGTGCAGGCGGGGGACGAAACCATCGTGCCGTTCTCCTTTGCGAACACGCGAAAGCTCGAAAACCGCGCGGTCTGCCATATCACATACACGAACAGCGAAACGAAGCGTATCATCAAAGAAAATCTGCACCGTTCGCCCCTGTTCGGCGGCGAGATCGTCGGGACCGGGCCCCGCTACTGCCCGAGCATCGAGGATAAGATCGTCCGCTTCGCAGATAAGGAGCGTCACCAGATCTTTATCGAGCCCTGCGGACTTGAGACCGAAGAGCTTTACCTGCAGGGGCTTTCCTCGTCGCTCCCCGAGGACGTGCAGCTCGACCTGATCCATTCCATCAGGGGGCTTGAACACTGCGCGGTCATGCGCACCGCCTACGCCATCGAATACGACTGCGTGGACCCGCTGGACCTCAAGGCGACGCTGGAATTCAACGACGCGGAAAACCTTTACGGCGCGGGGCAGTTCAACGGCTCCAGCGGTTACGAGGAGGCGGCGGCGCAGGGCCTCGTCGCGGGGATCAACGCCGCGCTGAAAATTCAGGGGAAAGAACCGTTCATCCTTGACCGGGCGAGCTCCTATATCGGCACGCTAATCGACGATCTTGTAACAAAGGGCTGCAATGAGCCCTACCGGATGATGACCTCCCGCTCGGAATACCGCCTGCTTCTGCGGCAGGACAACGCCGATCTGCGGCTGACGGAATACGGCTACCGACTCGGGCTCATATCGGAAGAACGCCATCGGGCGTTTCTGCGGAAAAAAGAGCAGATCGAAGAAGAAAAAGCGCGTATCGAACGCACGGTCATTCCGCGCTCGGACGCGCTGAACGCGATGCTTGTTTCACGTGAAACATCGCCGCTGGAAAAAGGCGCGCGCCTTTCGGAGCTTCTGAAACGGCCGCAGCTTTCCTGGCGGGACCTGACGCCCTTCGATACGACGCGGCCCGATCTGCCGGACGAGGTGTTCGAGCAGGCGGAGATCGACGCGAAATACGAGGGTTATATCCGCCGGCAGGAGGCGGATATCCGCGAGATGCGCCGTCTCGAAGAAAAACGGCTCCCCGCGGACATCGACTACGCCGTGATCGCGGGACTCCGGCTCGAAGCGCGAGAGAAACTCGCGAAGATCCGCCCGCAGAACATCGGGCAGGCGTCGCGCATTTCCGGCGTCAGTCCGGCGGACGTTTCGGTCCTGCTGATCTGGCTCGCCGGCGCGGAGGGGAAAGGAGCGCACGATGAATAAGGAATATCTGCGGCAGTCGGCGGCGCGCTGCGGCGTGAAGCTGACGGACGAAATGCTCGGCCAGTTCGCCGCATACGCCTCGTTTCTGCGGGAATATAACGAAAAAGTCAATCTGACCGCGATCACCGACCCCGAGGAGATCTCCGTCAAGCATTTTGAGGACAGCCTCGTTCTGCTGAAATATATCGACGTTCCCGTGGGCGCCGCGGTCGCGGACGTCGGTACGGGCGCGGGCTTCCCCGGCGTACCGCTGCTGATCGCGCGCGGAGATCTGCGGTTGACGCTGATCGAGGCGACGGGTAAAAAGCTCGTTTTCGTCGAACGGCTTCTTGAAAAGCTCGGCCTGCGGGCGACGCTCGTGCACATGCGCGGCGAGGAGGCGGGCAGGGACCCGCAGTTCCGGGAATCGTTCGACCTCGTCACCGCCCGCGCCGTGGCGGAACTGAACCGCCTTGCGGAATACTGTTTGCCGCTGGCAAAAATCGGCGGCCGTTTCGTCGCGATGAAGGCGCAGCCCGCGGAAAACGTGCGGGCGAGCGCGTTTTCCGCGATTCGCAAGCTCGGCGGCTCCGGCACGACCGTATATGAATATCCGCTGTCCAACGGCGACACGCGCACGTTGCTTTCCATTAAAAAAATATCGCAGACTTCGCCGCAATACCCCAGGAACAGCGGCGTTATCGCAAAAAAGCCCCTTTAATTTACAAAAACACGTCGAAGAAAGCGCTTTTCGGTCAACGAAAACCGCTTTTCTTTTTTTGCCGGGCGTGGTATACTTGCATCAGAAAACACGGGGGAGCGCGATGAAGCGATGTTTCAGCAAAAACAAAAGCCGAAAAGCGCCGGGCAGATCGTCCTGATCGACGCCGAGCGGATTTTTCCGAACCCGAACCAGCCGCGAATGACATTTGATTACGACGCGCTGCAGTCTCTCGCGCTTTCCGTAAAGGAAAACGGTCTGCTGCAGCCGCTCACGGTCCGCCCGCTCGACGATAACGCCTATGAACTGATTTCCGGCGAACGGCGGCTGCGCGCCTGCCGCATTGCCGGCGTGCGCGAAATCCCCTGCGTAATCGTCGAGGCAAGCGACGAACAGTCGGGCGTGTTTGCGCTGATCGAGAATATGCAGCGCGCCGATTTGAGCTTTTACGAGGAAGCGCTCGCGATCCGGCGGCTGCAGTACGCATTCGGCTTTACGCAGGAGGAGCTGGCAAAAAAGCTCGGCAGGTCGCAGTCGTCGCTATCCAACAAGCTCCGCATCCTGCGTCTGCCGCCGGATATCATCGCAGACCTGCTCGCCGCCGGGCTCACGGAACGGCACGCCCGCGCGCTTCTGACGCTTGATGAAAACGCAGACCGCCGCAAGGCGCTTGAGACCGTGATCCTCAAAAAACTGAACGTCGCCGAAACGGAAAAGCTCGTCGCAAAGACGGTCGAAGCCATTCCGGACGTGCGGCGGGAACCGGTCGGCGGGTTCCGCGACCTGAATATCTTCGTCAACACGCTCAATCACGCGGTCAGCACCATGCGCAAGGCCGGCATCGAAGCGGATTCCGAGAAAAGCGAGACGCGCGAGTATATCGAATACGTGATCCGCATCCCGAAAACACGCAAAAACATCAAGGCGGTCTGACGGCAAAAAACAGCTTTCTTCCATCTTCCATATCCCATCCGAAAAGGTATCCCGGGCCTGCCCGGGGTATCTTTTCGGTTTTCGGCGGCCGCGCCGGAGCGCCTGCGGACTGTTTCACGTGAAACGGTCCGTTTTTCCGCCGCCCGGTCGGATGTTTCACGTGAAACCTTTTGAATTTGATATTGATTTTCTTTATAATTATGGTATACTGTTTGATATAATGGTTTATTATCAGCGAAAGGGGCGTCGGCATGGCAAAAATCGTCTCCGTCGTCAATCAGAAGGGCGGCGTCGGCAAAACGACCAGCGCGGTCAATCTCACCGCCGGGCTCGGGCTTCTGGGCAAAAAAGTCCTGCTCGTCGACATCGATCCGCAGGGCAACTCCACGAGCGGATACGGCGTCAACAAGCGGCAGCTTGCGGTTTCAAGCTACGACGTGCTGACCGGCGGAACGGCGCTCGCGGACGCGACCATCGTGACGCCGTTCGACAATATTTCTTTGGTGCCGTCGAATATGAACCTCGCGGGCGCGGAGATCGAGATCATCGACATGCCGGAGCGGGAACGGCTGCTGAAGAACGCGCTCACGGCCGTGCGCGCGGACTACGACTATATTTTTCTCGACTGCCCGCCGTCGCTCGGCCTCATCACGCTGAACGCGCTGACCGCGTCCGACACGTTTCTCGTGCCGATTCAATGCGAGTATTACGCGCTGGAGGGGCTCTCCCAGCTCATGTCCACCGTGCGAAAAATCAAGCTGAAATACAACCCCCTGCTTGAACTGGAGGGCGTGCTGCTGACGATGTACGACGGCAGGCTGCGCCTTACGCAGCAGGTCGTGGAGGAGGTCAAGCGCTTCTTCCCCGGCAAGGTCTATAAATCGGTGATTTCGCGCAGCGTGCGTCTTTCCGAGGCGCCGAGCTTCGGGCAGCCGATCCAGTATTACGACAAAAAAAGCCGCGGCGCGGAGAATTACAACGCGCTGGCGGCGGAGTTTCTGAAAAAACAGTTTGTTTAACGCAAAGACAAAGGAAGTGAGCGTATTGGCAGCAAAAAAAGGCGGCCTCGGGCGGGGGTTTGAGGCTCTGTTCGAGGACAATTCCGCAGAAGATCTGTCGCCGCAAAGCGTAACGACGCTGCCCGTCGGCGAGCTGACCCCGAACCGCGACCAGCCGCGAAAGAACTTTGACGACGAGGCGCTGAACGATCTGACCGAAAGCATTCGGGAGCACGGCGTTCTGCAGCCGATCCTCGTGCGGCCGGCCTCCGACGGCTCTTACCGGATCGTCGCGGGGGAGCGGCGTTACCGCGCCGCGATCAACGCGGGACTCAAAAGCGTCCCGGTAATCGTCAAGGTGCTGTCGGATCAGGACGCGGCGCTGATCGCGCTGATCGAGAACCTGCAGCGCGAGGATCTTTCTCCGTTGGAGGAAGCCGAGGGCATCCGCAGGCTGATGCAGGATTTCGGGCTTACCCAGGAACAGGCCGGCGCGCGGCTCGGGCGGTCCCGGCCCGCGGTCGCGAACGCGCTTCGGCTGCTGGAGCTTCCGGACGAAATCAAGGCGATGGTAGGGCGGGGCGAGCTCTCCGCAGGGCACGCCCGCACGCTGCTCGGGCTGGAGGACGAGGACGCCATGATTGCCTGCGCGCATCTGATTGCGGAAAAGCGGCTTTCCGTCCGCGCAACGGAGACGCTGGTCGACCGCATGAAAAAAGAGAAAAAGCCGAAGAAGGAAAAGCCCCGCCGCAGGGACGCGTTCTATACCGAGGCGGAAATCTCGCTTTCCGACGCGCTGGGCCGCGCCGTCGAAATCAAAGAAAGCAAAAAAGGCGGCAGGCTCGTGATCGAGTTTTTCGACAAGGAAGATTTGCAGAAACTGACAAAGCTGTTTGAAGAATAAGGAGAGATAAAAATGATTGACATCCGATTTTTAAGAGAAAACCCGGAAATCGTAAAGGAAAACATCCGCAGGAAGTTCCAGGAGAAAAAGGTCGCCCTTGTGGACGAGGTGCTGGCGCTGGACGCGGAATCCCGCAAAAACAAGCAGGCCGCAGACGCGCTGCGCGCCGAACGCAACCGGATCAGCAAACAGATCGGCGCGCTGATGGCGCAGGGCAGGCGCGAAGAGGCGGAGGCGACGAAAAAGCTCGTCACCGAGAAGTCGGACGAGCTCGCCGCTTGCGAAGCGAAGGAAGCGGAGCTCGCGGCGCGCGTCACCGAGATCATGATGGTCATCCCGAACATCATCGACCCCGAGGTCCCGATCGGCGAGGACGACTCGAAGAACGTCGAGCGCGAGAAGTTCGGTGAGCCCGTCGTGCCCGCGTTCGAGATCCCCTATCATACCGACATTATGGAGCGCTTCGACGGCATCGACCTCGATTCCGCGCGCAGAGTCGCCGGCAACGGCTTCTATTACCTGATGGGCGACATCGCCCGCCTGCATTCCGCGGTCATCGCCTACGCGCGCGATTTCATGATCGACCGCGGCTTCACCTACTGCGTGCCGCCCTTCATGATCCGCAGCGACGTCGTCACGGGCGTGATGAGCTTCGCGGAGATGGACGCGATGATGTATAAGATCGAGGGCGAGGACCTTTATCTGATCGGCACCAGCGAGCATTCGATGATCGGCAAATTCATCGACACCATCGTGCCCGAGGAGAAGCTGCCCTATACGCTCACGAGCTATTCCCCCTGCTTCCGCAAGGAAAAGGGCGCCCACGGCATCGAGGAGCGCGGCGTTTACCGCATCCATCAGTTCGAGAAGCAGGAGATGATCGTCATCTGCAGGCCCGAGGACAGCCGCATGTGGTTCGACAAACTCTGGAAGAACACCGTCGACCTGTTCCGCTCGATGGATATCCCCGTCCGCACGCTCGAGTGCTGCTCGGGCGACCTCGCGGACCTCAAGGTGCGTTCGGTCGACGTGGAGGCGTGGAGCCCCCGCCAGCAGAAGTATTTCGAGGTCGGCTCCTGCTCGAACCTCGGCGACGCGCAGGCGCGCAGGCTCAAGATCCGCGTGAACGGCAAAGACGGAAAATATCTTCCGCACACCCTCAACAACACCGTCGTCGCCCCGCCGCGCATGCTGATCGCCTTCCTTGAAAACAACCTGAACGAGGACGGCTCGGTCAGCATCCCCGAGGTCCTTCGTCCGTATATGGGCGGACTCGAGAAGCTCGTCCGAAAATAATTCTTTTTATGAATTATAATATTCCGTCAACCGAATGGATGCACCCGCTCGGAGATTCATCGCCGGTCGAATCGCTGTTTCTGCCCGGCTCCCACGACAGCGCCACCGCCCGCGTGTTCTTCGCGCCGATCGGGCGGTGCCAATCCCTTGCAATCGGCGAACAGCTTGCCGCGGGCTGCCGGTTTTTTGATCTGCGCCTGAGCATACGGCGCGAGTGTCTTGCCGCGGTCCACGGCCCGGCGCCGTGCTATTCCCAGCGCCCGGGCGCCGGCGGCGCGCCGCTGTACGCGGACGAGATCTTTGAAACCTTCTTCTCGTTCCTCGACGGGCACCCCTCGGAGACCGCGCTCGTCAGCATCCAGCAGGATGGCATCCCGGATCCGGTCTTCCGGGCGATCCTGTATGAAAATTATATTTCTCCGAACGAAAAATATTTTTATCTGGAGAACCGGTTCCCGGCCCTCGGCGAGGTGCGCGGGAAGCTCGTGTTGCTCCGCCGCTTCGACACCGAGCCCGGCGTCGACGATATGACCGGCGGGATCAACGTGATCGACGCGTGGAATCACTATGCGCAGAAAGACGCATACCCGTGCGTGGATGCGATCCCGCGCTGCGACGGCCGCGGGGCCGTCGGCACGCTCTGCCTGCAGGACGCGTTCAAATTCGGTGTCAAGCGGAAATGGGAGCGCGCCGTGAAACCGACCATCGACCGGGGAAGAAGACCCGGCGAGCTTTACATGAACTTTCTGAGCTGCACCGGGCGGATCTCGCCCCTTGCCGCGGCGATCCCGATAAATAAAAAATTCCTTGCCGAGCCGACGCTGCGCGGCGGCGGGATCTTCGTGTTCGATTTTTTCAGCCGGGAGCTTGCGGAAAAGGTCATTCCTTTTAATTACACAGAAACATGACGATTAAAAAATTCATCGGCGACCGCGCTTTTTACAAAATGGCGCTGACTGTCGCCCTGCCGATCATGGCGCAGAACCTGATCACGAATTTCGTGAGCATGCTGGACAACCTGATGGTCGGCGCGCTCGGCGACGAGCAGATCTCCGCCGTCGCGATCGCGAACCAGCTCGCGCTGATCTTCTACCTCGCGGTGTTCGGCACGATGAGCGGCGCGGGCATCTATACCGCGCAGTATTATGGGAAAGAGGATACGGACGGCATCCGTTACACCGTGCGTTTCAAATTCATCGCGGCGATAACGATTACCGCCGTCGCCGTGGGCGTCTTTCTCACGTTCGACGAAAAGCTGATACGGCTGTTCCTGCACGCCTCGGACGAGGGCGGCGACCTCGCGGCGACCCTCGCTTTCGGCAAAAGCTATCTGCGCATCACGCTGATAGGGCTTCTGCCCTTCGCGCTCACGCAGGTGTTTTCGGGCACGCTGCGCGAAACGGGGAACACCTTTTCGCCGATGATCTTCGGCCTCCTCGCGGTCGCGACGAACGGCTTGTTCAACTACCTGCTGATCTTCGGCAAGCTCGGCTTCCCGCAGCTCGGCACCGACGGCGCGGCGATCGCGACGGCGCTCTCCCGTTTCGTGGAGCTCGGCGCGACGCTCTGTTATATCTTTGTCAGGCGACGCTCGCTGCCGCATTTCCGCCGACTGTTCCGCGGGTTTTCCGTCCCCGGAAAACTTGTCGGCGAATTCATGAAAAAGAGCCTGCCGCTCATGGGCAACGAGCTGCTCTGGTCCGGCGGCATGGCGATGCTCGGCGTCGCCTATTCGCTGCACGGGCTGACCGTCGTCGCGGCGTACAGCATTTTTACGACCGTGTTCCAGCTGTTCAGCATCGCCTCGATGAGCATGGGCGTCAGCATCGGCATCATCGCCGGGCGGATCCTCGGCGCGGGGAAGCACGGGGAGGCGGTCGACGCGGCCCGCAAGCTGATCGCGTTTTCGCTGCTGTTAAGCGTACTCGTCGGCGCGCTGCTGTTTTTCACGGGCGGTGCGATCCCGCTGCTTTACAAGACGAGCGAGGAATCGAAAGCGCTGGCGGTCTATTTTATCCGCGTGCAGGCGCTCCTGATGCCGCTGCCCGCGTTTGCGAACGCCTCGTATTTTACGGTGCGCAGCGGCGGAAAAACGCTGATCACGTTTATCTTTGACAGCGGGATGCTCTGGCTCGTCTCCGTATCCGCGGCGTTCGGGCTGTACCGGGCGTTCGGGCTCAATATCCGCGTTTTGTTCCCGATCGTGCAGAGCCTTGAAATCATCAAGTGCGTCGTCGGGTATATCCTCATCAAAAAACGCGTATGGGTCAAAACCATTATATAAGCAAACGAAAGGATGGCCGTCTATGATTTTCGCCGTCAGCTCCTACAGCTATGCCCAACTGACCAACCGCGGGGACCGTACCGAAATGCAGCTCCCCGCGCTCGCGAAAGAAATGGGCTTCGACGCTGTCGAATTCGCCGAGATCCACGCCCCAGAAGGCGAGGATAAAAAAGAATACGCCGCCCGTCTTCGCGAGGCGTGCGAAAAAGCCGGCGTCCCGGCGGTCTGTTATTCCGTCGGCGCGAATTTCGCCGGCGGGGGAGACGCGACGAAGCGCGAGATCGAGCGTGTTCAAAAAGAAGTCGATATCGCGGCGATCCTCGGCTGCCGCCTGATGCGCCACGACGTCGCTTACGGCGTGCCGGACGAAGAAAAACCGTCGCATTACGGCTTCGACCGGATCCTGCCGCGCCTCATCGATGGCTGCCGCGCCGTCACGGAATACGCGGAGACGAAGGGCATAAAGACCATGACCGAAAATCACGGCTATTTCTGTCAGGAATCCCTGCGCGTCGAAAAGCTCGTGACCGGCGTCGCGCACCCGAACTACGGCCTTCTTCTTGACGTCGGCAATTTCCTCTGCGCCGACGAGGACCCCGCGCTCGCCTTCGGCAGGCTCGCGCCTTACGCGTTCCACCTGCACGCGAAGGATTTCCACGTCCGGAGCGGGAACGGCGTCGCCCCGCAGGGCGGGTTTTTCACCTCCCGCGCGGGCAATTATCTGCGCGGCGCGATCATCGGCCACGGCGACGCGCCTGTGCTCCAGTGCCTGAAAATTCTCAAGGCGGCGGGCTATGAAGGCTGCGCCACCGTGGAATTCGAGGGCATCGAAGACGCCGTGACCGGCGTGCGGCTCGGTCTTGAAAACCTGAAATACCTCGCGGCGCTTGCCGGGTTCTGATGAAGACGGAGAAACAAAACGGACCGGACGCGCTCGAGAAGAACCGCATTCATCTTCTCGATCTTCTGCGCGGAATCGCCGTGACCGCGATGGTGCTCTACCACATGACCTATACCTTCGGCGAGATGTTCGCGTTCCCGTTCTTCGCAAAGCTGCTCGGCGCGACGCAGAATATCGCCCCGCCGATCATCGCGACGACGTTTATTCTGGTCAGCGCCTATTCCTCGACGCTCTCGCGCGGAAATGTCAAGCGCGGCGCGCGCATTTTCGCGATCGCGCTCGGGATCTCGCTCGTCACCTGCCTTATTCTGCCGCTCGTCGGCATCGACGGCGCGCAGATCAAATTCGGCATCCTGCATTTTCTCGGCGTCGCCGTTATGCTCTCTCCGCTGCTGTATAAGCTTGCGGGCAAGGTCAATTTTTATCTCGGCGCGGCGGTCTGCGTCGTCCTCGCCGTCGGCACGCGCGATCTTTACACGCAAGGCTTCTTCGGCATTCCCGTGACCGATCCGATTCAAAGCGTCAACGTGCTGTTCCCGATCGGAATCTATCACGACCCGTTCTATTCGGCGGATTATTACCCGCTGCTGCCGTGGATCTTCGTGTTCCTGCTCGGCTGTTTTCTCGCCGTGAAGCTCCCGAAGGACAAAATGCCCGCGTTGGCATATAAGAAATTGTGCCCGCCGGTCGAATTCCTCGGCAGACACGCGCTTCTGATTTACGTGATCCATCAGCCGGTCATTTTCGGGATCGGCGAACTGATATCTCTTATGATGAAAAAATAATTTGAAAGGATGATTCCCATGAAAACCTGTCCCTCCTGCGGAGCGCAGTCTCCCGATTCCGTTCAGTACTGCACCAACTGCGGCGCCGCGCTTCCCGCCGCCAGCACGTACCCCGCGCAGTCCCGTCCCGCACAGTACGCAGCGCCTGCGCAAAATTCCCCGCAGTATTCGTATCAGCAGCCGGCACCCGTGATCGTCAACAACCAGCTCGGGCAGGTCCCTTCGCAGTATAAGCCGCTTTCACCCTGGGCGTATTTCGGCTATTCGCTGCTGTTTACCCTCCCGCTGATCGGAATCATCATGCTGTTCGTCTACGCGTTCGACGGCTCGAACCTCAACCGCCGCAATTTCGCCCGGTCGTATTTTATCGGGCTGATCCTGGCGGTAATCGTCTCGATCGTCGTCGGCATTCTGGTCGCCACCGGCGCCGTCGTGCTCGGCACCAGCGGCGCGATCGAGGATTTCTTCAGTCAGTTGTCTTTCTGAACGGAAGACGCGGCGAAAAAGCCGGCATCCGAAGGGGTGCCGGCTTTTCAGTTTGTCGAAAAACGCTTTTTCGGCCGTGAGGATCAGTTTATGATCTCTTTTAAAACCAGGATCTCGTCGGGCGCGAGCGCGTCGACGTAATCCGAAAGAGAAAGAAACGTATAACGCTCGTCCACCATCACGATCTTCGAATACGCGCCCGCGAGGAACGGCACAAAGCTGTTGGCGAAGGAATCCTTCAGAATCAGCAGCGTTCTGCCGTTCCCGTTTTCGTTCGTGATCTCAACAAAGCCGTGGTTCCCGCCCTGAAATACATTGTACTGATCCTTGGTCTCAAGCGCGTCCATGCAGTAAAAATCGATCCCTGCGCCGTCTGCGGTCACGCCGATCTCCGGGATTTCAGGGATCGCGATCTCATCCGTCTGCTTTGAGAAGGGCGCCTTTAAAAACAGCGTCCCGCGGAAATCGCCGCTGACGGTTTTGATGCGGAAGCTTTCCGGCGTCCCGGCAGGCGTCCCGCTTGCTTCGCAGAACGCCCGATAGGCTTCATACGCCCCGTACACGTTCCAGTGGTGGTCTGTTTTGTAGTAATAACCGGGGTCCGAAAGAACGTCCGCAAGATCGATGATCTCCGCGTTTTCAAGGTGCGCGGCGAGCGTGTCATACAACGCCCGGTAGTTGTAAACCGGCGCGCCGGCCGGCAGTTCATTCCGCAGTTCAACGCAGGCGGAGGGAACGTACATCACGTAAACTTTATACCGCGCCGCGATCCGGTCGATCTTGTCGGCGTAGGCGGTCAGCGCTTTTTCATCTGTCTGCGCGTCGGTGATCTTTTGGATCAGTCTGCCGTCGGGGCAGATATAGGCGCCGCCGATCTCCCTTTGTCCCGCGAGGAAGCGCAGGTACGTCTGAAGCAGGACCAGCGTTTCCCGCAGGGGGAACTGATCCGAGAGAAAGCTTTCCAGGTCGGTCTGAAAAACGCCGTCCGCGACGTTCCCGCCGATCTCCTCCCGCGTTTTGAGGCTCCGGTTTTCAAGCTCCGACAGGGCGTTGTCCGGCGAGATGAACACCGCCGATACGAGCAGGGCGGGAAGAAGGATAAAAAGGATCAGAGCCGTCTTTTTCATTTTCCCACCTCAAAATCTGAAATACAAAAACGGATTATAGCTGTCGCCGATGAGCATCAGGACCGAAAGCAGGATCAGCACGGCGGCAGCGGCAAGCCTTGACGCAAAGCAATCGAATCTTTTTTTGAAAATACGCTTCGGCAGGTCCGTTGAGAACAGGACGCCCGCAAGCAGCATGAGGGCGTATGACCTCTTCTGCCGGGCCGCTCCCAAAACGCTCCACCGGAGCGTTTCGCTCGACGGTTCGATCCTCTTGCTCCACCATACAAAAATCGACATCCGATAGGATGCCCCTTCCTGTCCTCTTCTGCCGGGCCGCTCCCGAAACGCTCCACCGGAGCGTTTCGCTCGACGGTTCGATCCTCTTGCTCCACCATACAAAAATCGGCATCCGAAAGGATGCCGATTTTTGTGGTGGAGACGAACCGCTGACATCCGAACCGTGATCAGCAATCGTTTCAATTTCTTCTTTCGTTATTATTGTGACAGGTTCGTCCCGGAAAGTTGTCGTTATGATGATTCTGTCATCTTCAAGTATGATGCATTTGACAAAACCGTCAACCAGCCGTTCCCGGTTTTTTCCGACAGACAGGTCAAGATTTCGAAATTTTTCCAACGTAAACAGGATCATTTCTTTTGAAAGCATCGGCTGCTTTGCTTTCTCCGTTTCTATACATTGCAGAATCCGTTCTTCTTCTTTTTCCAGTTCTTCCAACCGGGATTTCGTCGTCCGTGTAATGATTCCCGACTCAATGGCTTTCATCAGATTGTCGATTGCCTTATGCGTTTCTTTCAGCTGCGCTTCCAATGCGGGGACAGCGGCGTTTTCTTCGTCGAAAAGCGCCAATACTGCGTCCGCCATTTTATTCAGCGTGTCGCGATCGTTCAATATTGAAACCAGTTTATTTATCACCAGAGCCTCGATCCAGTCCTTGCGAACGGCTCTCATGTCGCAGCCTTTTTTACGTTTCGCAGAAGCGCATTTATAATAGCGGTAAATCATGCCGTTTTTCTTTTGCGCGCTTTCACCGACCATCATGGACCTGCACTTTCCGCAAAACAGTTTTGTGGAAAGGATATACCGCTCATAGCCCTTATTATGGCCCGAACCGCGCTTGTTCTTTTCCATTCGTGCGGCGACCCGGTCAAACAGCTCCCGGGACACAATGGCGGGTATCCCGCCCGGCTTAACTACAGCGCCGTGATGATATTCGCCGATATACATCCGGTTTGTCAGAATGCTGTGCAGACTGTTGGCGACAAAAGGTTTGCCTGTCGTCGTTTTCAGACCGCGGTCGTTCAGATCCGTAATGATGGATTTTCCCGTCTCTCCGCTTGCGTAACGCTCATAAATCTCTCTGACGATAGGCGCTTTCGATTCGTCAATCTGATAAAACCGATCCTCGTCTATGCGAAAGCCCAACGGGACGTGACTGCCGTTGTATTTACATTTCAGAGCGTTTTCCGTCATACCGCGCAATATTTTTTCCGACAGATCAACAGAATAATACTCCGCATATCCCTCCAAAACCGCTTCGAGAATGATTCCTTCGGCGCCTTCGGAGATCGCCTCCGTCGCGGAAACGACCTTTACATCGTTCTTTTTCAGCGCGGCTTTGTATTTTGCGGAATCATAACGGTTACGGGCGAAACGGTCTAATTTCCAGACGATAACCACGTCAAAATTTTTCTTCGCGCTGTCACGGATCATCCGCTGGAATTCGGGTCGTTTGTCCGTTCTCGCCGAATACGCGCGGTCTATATAGTGACCGACGATTGTCATCCCGTTCTTTTCGGCAAACGCCGTGTTTTCCCGAATCTGCCCTTCGATGGATTCTTCCCGCTGATTGTCGGAAGAATAGCGCGCATAGATTACTGCATTCATTTTTGCACCTCAAGCAGAACAAATTTTCTGGATGTAAGTATAAAATACTTTCACAAAAATGTCAACAGAAAAAGCTGTCATAAATTATACCCCATAAAGAGATAATCTTTTGGATATATTGGAGCCTTGTTTCAGACCGAGTTGCATTACAGGGGGATAATCTCAGCTTTATAGCTGTAGATAGACCACACCCTTTTCCCGTCAATCAGTTTCAAGGCGGCAACCAAAGTTCCGTTTCCTGATGCCGGAGATTGATTACCAGAATCGTTAATCATATATTCGATTTGCATGGAATATCGTCCGTCGTCTAATTTCTCTATACTTGATATTTTTGACATCAAGTCACATTCCATGTCATAGCCTTCATCAATAAAATAGAAATAACCGTCTTTATAGGCGCAATATGAAATATCACCAATAAAGTCATTCGGAGAAAAACTTTCTGTGTTCAAAAAATTCTTTGCAAGCCAGCTGATCTTTTCTTCGGAATACTTCAGATATACATGAAATGATCCCGGCAAATAATCAAAAGGATCGTCATTTTCTGGATATGTCACACGTTCCGGCTCTCCGAAATATCGAATATAAGGCATAGAGTAAGTAATGAAGAACAGTCTTTCTCTTACCGTTGCAGAGGTTGTTTCAGCATGGTCATAATTGATAATATAACTGTACGGCGAATATGCATAACCAGTCCATGTCAGGTTTAAATCTGCAAGAAGCGATTCATAAGAAAACTCTGTACCCAATTCCTCAAAATCTTTATTTGTCGGCTCAATAAAGTTTTCTGTGGAAATCGATGGAAGTATATTGTACATCGTGATATTGTCTCCAATACCGAGAATGGTCCCGTCAACATCCTTCTGAATAGGCGGGTCAATTTGTCCCACAGGCAGTGTGGCAACCAGCAATCCAGCATTATCATAAAACAAAACCTCGGAATCTGGGGGTATTTCCACCCCGTCTTCTGCAACAATGACATCTCGCAATGAAAGAGGTTCCGTTTCGTGATAATTGAAACTACAGAAGATACCATCATAATAATACCCTCGCAACATGCGCCCTTTGGCGTCGAAGGTTTCGTTAAGCGCCTCTGTTGACTGTTCTCCATCTTCTAAGACAAGCGTATCCGTAATATTTTCTTCCTCGCCTTCGGAATAAATATGGTAATAATTCTTTGTGAAGTTATACTCTGTCATTTCTCCAAAAGAATATTCCCACATTTCTCTATCCCTTTGTCCTTCTGCATTATAAGTGTATGATTTGACAATCCATGATTCGCTCGGTCCGGGAATGCCTTCTTGGATCAACCGACCTGTTATATCGTATTTACATGTATGCACAACGCCT
The DNA here is from genome assembly GCA_017427315.1 of Clostridia bacterium. GTDB lineage: Bacteria > Bacillota > Clostridia > Oscillospirales > Acutalibacteraceae > RGIG2774. The sequence continues at coordinate 33,782 of JAFRTA010000267.1, read as the reverse complement.
TCATGAAAGTCGTCTTTTGAATTCTTCGCCTCCAGCAAACGTCCTTCACTGTCATATACAAAGGTAATGGTATATGAACCAATATCCTCGTTTGCGTAAAAATCTATTTCTTGTAAAAGACCGATTTCATTAAGTTTGTACTCGCGATTACCCAACAGTGCATCCTCATATCGTATCAGATTGAAGCCCGGTTTTTTGTGCGTTTCAGCTTCCTGCACATCATCGTGCAAATCGGATGAAATAATCTCGGAAATATTGATATCGTAATAATACCCTTCTGCGCCGCCGATAGAATAAATATATGCAATCGCACACAATTCATTATCGCTGTTGATATGCGGAACAACTTTTTGTACATTTTCATCCGCAAGCGTATCTTTTAATGCGCCGTTCCAGATATCCGCAAAGTCGTCACTGAAAGGTTTTTCTCCATACTCATCATAAAACTTTTTTTCCATTGCAGACTTTGTTGCTTTGTAAAATTCATCTTCCGACAAATCGAACAGGCTCATGACATAAGAGTCCGCGCAGGCGTCTCCTCTCATCTCTCCGACATTGTATACATCATAAAACCGCGCGCTCGCCGCATCCGTTTGGCTGTAGACACAAAGAGACAGAATACTGTCAAACACGGTCCATTCATAATTGATATACACCACGGAAGGATCAATTCCTATTTCAAGATTGCTCAGAGCAGATTCTGCGCCGTTCGTATAATACTTTTCGTAGATTTCGCGGTTAATGCGTTCAAAATTCGATCCCTGCCGAGCGATTTGGGGAATGTGGTATTCACGGCCCTTATATCTTGTGTGGTAATTATCGGAAACATCGGGAGTGCTTTTCTCTTCCTTTGTTTTATAGAACTGCAGTTTTTCTATACGCAAATTCCTTTGACCTGAGGATTCTATCATTCCGGCACGGATATTAAACTCTACGTGCTCGTCTCGAACATTCCCGGCACCCGGATCTACCGAATAGAGATGCAATGTAATGTCAAAAGAATTGTCTTGATTTTTTGAAATATCGTCTATCTCAAAAAAGTCAAAGCTGTCTGTGCCTTCAAGTGAAACAGACATATAATAATTACCGTCTTTATAATAACAAATCTCATTATCGATATCATGATCAGGCTCTATTCCGAATAAATCACGCAAGAGATTATCCACGTTCTCTCCTGACATTCTCACACACATATCAAATCGTTCAGAAGGATCGGCAAAATCGTATAGCTCATCCGCTGAATCAGAATAATAACGATTAAATAACGCGTAAGTATTGGGATTCAGTAATATCATTGCCTGCGACATTGCGTTATCGGCGGTACTATCAAACGAAAATGCATCCGATTCATCATTCACGTATTCTTCTGTCAAATAGGGATTAAAGAGCCACATATCAAACGCGAGTTCTTTAATACTTGCTTTATCTTCCGGGGTTATCTCGGAATAAACGGCAGGCTTCTCCGGGACAGGTTCTGTCGTCATCTGTGTTGCAGGCGCTGTTGTCGGAGCCTGTGACGGCTCAGTCGAAGTCGTTTCCGGTTCGCTGCCCGCTGACGGATCGGTTTCACCGTTATCTGCCTTTCTGATCGTGGACAAAATAATATTACCGTTCTCACCTGCTTTATCAAGTTTGGCGGCGTATCTCAGAATCAGACGAGCATCCTTTGCCTGTACCAGCTTATCGCCGTTCGCGTCTGCGAGGAGTTTTTCCATCCCGGAAGCGGTCTGCTGTTTTGCGGCGAAACGCAAGGTCAGTCTCGCATCCATTGAATTGATTTTTCCGTCCTGATTGACATCACCGACAGGACCGATCTCTGTCCACGCGGGCTCCGACGTCGGGGCTTCTGTAGTCGGGGCTTCTGTAGTCGGGGCTTCGGTCGTGGGAGCTTCCGTGGTCACGGGAATCGTCTGCTTTTCCTGAATCGAAACGACGCCCGGTTGAACTTCAAAGAAGATATCATCCTCATTGTAGTTGGAAATATCGCCGGCGTTATATGTCAGCGTTACTTTTGCATCCCCCGAAACGGCTTCAGGCAACACTTTAAAGTATAATTTGAGTATATCGCCGTTATAATCCGTGTCCGAACTGTTCAGCCAGACGGCTTTTTTTGAATAGGTGAATTGTCCGCCCAAATCAGATACCGACTCAACATTGGTAAGTTGAAGAACAGATTCATCATAGTCGAAGCCCAAAGAAAAAGTATTGATGCCGGGATTATCGGATATCGAAACTGCCAAAACAATTTCTTCACCAGGCTCAGACCCTGTTGAAGAGACGGTGAGTACAGCCGGATTAATCGCAATTTTTCTGAGCACTCCTACATGATCTTCAACGATTCCAAATTCAAATTCCCGTCCATCGGAATCGATCTCATTCTCAATTATCTTTTCGTTGTATAAATAATCGCAAGAATCTATATACAGATCATCACCGGTAACAACGACAGAAGAATCCGTTTCCTCAACATAAATCTTTTCGCGACCGCAGCCAGACACATTGATAAGATTTTCACTATTATCAAGATCGACAAAAATATCATACTGTATATTATCGCCGGTAATTTCAAAACCTTTTTCAAGATCCAGATCAATATGATTCCCGTTGACCACATCTATACCGGCAAAGCCCTCCGCATTTCCTATTGTCAGGTCTATTTCGCCGTCAGTTATTATTTCGTAATTGTCTCCGAGCTCAAGCTCAAATCCGATTTCGCCGCCTTCTGACGCTTCTGTATCAGAATAATATCTGTAAAAATCATATACGGTCATATTACCGGAGGTTTCACCTTTCCGATAAACAAATCTATGGCCGGTATCTTTATCGATTATCGTTATTTCCTCGTTAACACCGAATATGAAAGTGCTTGTAGGAATATTATATCTCTCAGAGTATAAATCTCCGTGATAATCAACGACACGAAGTTCCTCAAGAGAAACAAAATTAATTGAATCGAAGTCATAATTTCTATCAGCAGTATAGTTGAGCTCAAAACTAATTGAATAATTGTCAGTTGCATCATCCTTTGACAATGTCATATTATTATACTGTCTATAATTAGGGTCAACTATTCTGATAACAGTCGCGTTTTCATTAGTAGATACCACCCCAACACCGACTATAGCATGACCTGCAGACTCTCTTGTGGTATTTCCGTTTTGATTGGGATCGGAATCATGCGAATATGACATACAGATTACAAACGGTTCACCTGTTGCATCACACTGCAGCGCGTAGTCTATCATTGCGGAAATAACCCGGTTTTTCGTCTCTTGGTTCTGTTGGATTAAACCACCTTTGTCAGTCAAATCGTAATGTTGCCAGGCATTTACATATTGAGCCAACTGATAATAATTAATTAAATCTCTAAAATCTTGGTTATTAACAGGCCAATTCACTGTATCTAGTTGAAAATATGTTTCTCCAGCACCAAAAATATCAGAAAGGTTTACAGCACCTTTAAAGCTTAATGCCATGGTCGTGCTTACCCCAAAGCAACTCCCGCCCCAAGACTCATTTCGCTTTTTTTTCAGAAGTTTTTGGTTAAATTGGTTTTTATTAACTCCATTATAAAATTCGGAACACCAATCTAATAATTCTTTAAATTTATCATCGCTTATTTCATACTTAAGTTCTTTCTCTCGTTTTTCTTTTTCTTTTATACTTAAAGTTTTATATGTTCCGTCAGATTGTCTCTCTTGCAATACAATTTCACCGTTTGGAGTTAGAGCATATTGCAATTCCCCACTAAAGAACCTGCTAAAAAAACTATTCTTATTATGACTGAAAGCATTGTTGTCTATATTGGTCGTCAGATATGCTACGATGCTTAAGACTTCATCATTAGCTAAAACCGCTTTTACGTACCTTCCCTTGTTTGATTTAACCCATTTCTCGGTAACAGATGAATCCTTAGCTAATTTATATTTTTTATTATTAATTTCCACAGCATCATAATATTCATCAGAGTTAAAGATTACAACTGTTACATAATCGCCAAGCTCTCCGGTTACAGTAGAAATCTTATTAATCACATCGGCAATTTCCCCAAAAGTCAATTCAAGCTTGTCCGGGTCGTCAACAGGAAAGTAACAATCATCTGAAGAAGCCAATTGGCGAGTAGTTAATTGAAAGAGCTTTGCAACACTTTGTCCAAGTTCTGGAATATCCTCCATGGTTTGAAATAAACCGATAGTATACAGAGTTGTTCCCGCTTCTTTTATTTCTTCTGCAACTTCAAAGGCGTGATTTGCATATGCGTATAGATATATACCCGTATTAATTTTATACCAATCACTTCCGATCGTATCCTCATTGAATACTCCGTCATAATTATACTCGCCATTATTGGTCATTCCTGTTGTAAAAAGTACAACATTCTTGTCCGCATCGGCATCGTTTATCTCACTAATGAGCGATTGTGCTTCTGCCAAACCGGCAGAGATATCACGCACATCACTTGACGCATATAAATCTACTATGTTTTCTTTTAATGCTTCATAGTCATCCGAAAAACCCGATACAATTTGAGCGTTATCCTTAAACGAAACAATTGCAACAAAGTTGTCGTCAGTTGACCTACTAATATTTGACAAGAATCTGGTTGCAGATAGCTTTACATATTCAATTGCAGTCGGTGCAGTGTAAAACGTATTCCCGTCAGAATCGCTGAAGCTAGATTCATTCGATGTATCTAACACCAAAACAGTATATCGTTTTACTGCAGCCGCGTTTGCATCCATATTATGGACAGTCAAAGGAATACAAGTAAACATCATTACAAACGTGAGTATTACTGCTGTTATCCTTTTTAAATTCATAAATTGACCCTCCGATTTAATTATTCTTTGTTTATTCTTGTACTATTAAACTAACGATACGCCGTCTCTAATTCATCAGAAATCCCCGGTAAAAAGACGTTATCTTTTCGTTCGGTGTGACAAAATCCAGATTGCAGTTCATAATCGCAAGGAACGCCTGATATTGTGCATATGTCGCAGGCTCGTACTCAATCTGGAGCTCCATATTACCGATTACCTCATTTTTGATCCCGGTTACATTTCCGTGTTCATCATAATCATATTCGATATTTCCGTCTTCCTGTTCAACTCGAATCAGTTTACCTTCTTCATTATAATGATATTCCGAGACGTCCGTTTGAACATAGTAATCTGTTTCAGCGCTGTCATATCGGTCGTTGTTGTATGAGTACGTAATATTAATCGATCCGCCCGAATCCTCGCCGGAAATAGAAACAACACGCCCGCTTTCATCGTATTCTATCAAAAAATCGGAAAATGAAGTGTCTTCTTCAGTCGTATACTTTGACAGTAATCCGTTTTCGTTAAACAGCAGTGTTGACGTAGTATATAATCTGCGGCATTATCCATCTGCTGCAAAGGCTCTTTTGTGCGCACGATAGAATTAAGCACAGCGTCGTCATAATTAAATTCATATCGGACGCCGCATTCGATCTCAAAAACCGTGTCAGTTCCCGAGGCGGAAAGCAGCCGTCCGTCGCCATCAAACAGAATCGAACGGACTCTCTCCGGAGATTTTTCATCATTAAGGGAAATGCTGACATTGGATTCTTCCCACTGCCATAGCGCTTGCTCATTTGTTCCTGCTTCGGACTGCGTAGAGACGCGGACAGGAACATAATATATTTTTTCGAATTCCCTGGCATTCTTGTCGTAATAGATCTTGACGTCTTCTCCGGCAAGATACTTCATCAGTCTTGTCAGGTCTTTATTATTGCAGATGCCGTCGCCGTTGACATCCAACGTTTTCTTAACGACATATACGTCTTCACCAGATAAATACTTCATCAACCTCGTCAGGTCTTTATTATTCACAACGCCGTCGCCGTTGATATCTCCGGCAAGGGAACTCGGATCCTCTTCGGCGACCCACTTCGCATAAACCGTGATATTTTCTGTTACTTCAAAAGATTTCGTTATCTCTTCTCCACCGTCTTCGGCAGTATACCACCCGTCGAAAATATACCCGTCCCTGGTCGGGTCTTCCAATACTCCGGCTACCGGATTCCCCCACTGTGCGTAAAGCGTAACATCCATGTCATCCGTATATTCGTCACCAGGATCATATGCAGCCCCACTGCCGTCCGGTTCACAGTTCCAATCGAGGAACGTGCATCCGACGGTTTTTTCTTCATTTTCCGTGCTGCCGCCGGTGGGATCATAGAAAATAGTATACTCCTTCACAGGAATATCTTCGCTGAGCGTCAAATCCATTCCTTCGGTCTTGATTTGATCCTCGGGAGCTTCGTCTCCTCCGTTGGCGTCAAAGCTCACGGTAAACTCACCCGGTTCTTCGATCCAGTGCGCATATACCGTGATATCTCCGGATACTTCAAAGTCCTCCGTTATAGCTTCTCCGCCGGTCTCGGCAGTATACCACCCATCAAATACATACCCATCCCTGATCGGGTCTTCCAGTACCCCGGCTACCGGATTTTTCCACTGCGCGTATAACGTGACCTCCGCGTCGTCAGAATATTCTTCTCCGGGATCATATGCGGTCCCACTGCCGTCCGATGCGCTGTTCCAGCAGATGAACGTACAGCCGACGGTTTTTTCTTCATTTTCCGTGCTGCCGCCGGTGAGATCATATGAAATCGTATATTCCTTTACGGGAACGTCCCCACTGAGCGTCAGATCCGTTCCTTCGGTCTTAATCTGTTCCTCGGGAGCTCCGTCTCCTCCGTTTGCGTCATAGCTCACAGTAAACTCACTTAGTTCTTTAGCCCAATGCGCATAAACCGTGATATCTTCTGTTACTTCAAAAGATTCAGTTATCTCTTCTCCGCCGTCTTCGGCAGTATACCACCCGTCAAAGACATACCCGTCCTTAGTAGGGTCTTCCAGTTCTCCGGCTACCGGATTTTCCCATTGTGCGTAAAGCGTGATATCCGCGTCATCCGTGCATTCGTCACCGGGATCATATGCGGTTCCGCTGCCGTTCTGTTGTGTATTCCAGCTATTGAACGTGCAATTGACGGTCTTACTTGCAGAACCGACATTGCCGCCGTTGGCATTGTATGTAATTGTGTAAGACTTGGTCGGTTTTGTGTTACTCAGTGTCAGCGCAGCGTCCTCGGTCTTGGTCTGCGGGGAAGGCGCACCGGATCCGCCATTGGCGTTATATGTTACAGTGTATTTTTCTGGAATTTTTGTCCAGTGTGCGTAAAGCGTAGTATTGTCGGAAATAGTGGCTGCATCTGTCACATGATTGCCGCCGCTTGTCGATGTATACCAACCGTCGAAAGTATAACCGGAACGAGTGGGTGTTGCAAGAGAACCAGCCGTCGGATTTATCCACTGCGCGTAAAGTGTCACATTCGCGTTGGTGGTATAGTTTGCTCCAGCGTTATAGCTTGTTCCGCTGCCGTTCTGTTGTGTATTCCAGCTATTGAACGTGCAATTGACGGTCTTACTTGCAGAACTGACATTGCCGCCGTTGGCATTGTATGTAATTGTAAAAAATTTAGCCGGAGAAAAAGAAGACAGGAGAAGGCTTGTATTATAATCTTTTGACTGTTGGGACGGGGCTTCACTTCCGCCATTAGCATTATATTGTATTACATACACAGGTCCGAAAATCGTCGAAATCGAACCTGTTGAAGAAGAACTGTAATACTGAACACCATAATAGTAAGTTGATCCTGAGGATAAGTTATATTGCAGTCTGAAGTTTCTGTTTTCGCCCCCATCATCGTTATTTGACAACACGGAACCGCTTGAATTATAAAGAGATACTTTTGTATCTGCATTTCCTGTTGAATAAATAACATATGATCCGGAGATTGAAGGTGTAAATTTATAGATATACTGTTGACCGCTATATGTAATTGGAGTAGTTACAATAGCCCCAGATGAAAGCGTTGTTTGCTTCCATACTGCATACAAAGTTGTTCCGTAGTTGCTCGTATATGATCCTCCAGGAAGATACGTTGCTGAAGAAGCACCGCTGCTTGTTGACCAACCAAGGAAAGTGTACCCTGTTCGAACCGGAATGACTGAAGATAGAGACAGTGTCTCATTGTAAACTTTTGTTTGATCAGATGGAGCTCCCGTACCGCCATTTGCATTATACCTGATATTATATGTCTCGGTTGAGACGGTAACATATATCGTTTTTGTTGCCATCACGGCGTTATCTGAAGCTCTTTTCAGAGAAATTGTAATCGGTTCATTTGTGCAAGCTGTTATTCCCGTGATTTTGAGCGGCGCATAATCACCATTCCAATCCATCCATTCACAAGAAAAAGCGGAAGAGCTTTTGCTATAAGAATAATGGTATGAATAACTAAGAGCACATGATTTAATAAAACTAACGGTTTTTGTTTTTGTGCCAGCCAGACTCAGCGATACATTCGTTGATGAAGCGTTGATGGATGGTGTCCTATCGACTACGGCAAAAGAATAATTCCCTGTGGTATAAGTACTTGTAGAATTTGACAACGATCCAGTAGAATAAGTTAATATAAAATAAAAATAATATGAGCCCACACCTGCATTCATTAATGGGTGTCCCCAAAATCGAACATAATTTGAAAAGCCCAACTCTTTTTTTGCATTTGCAGAATGATATAATGAACCATCCTTATAAACATACAAATTAGCATCGTGAATAAAAATATTTTCACCAACTTGAATGTTTAAATAAAAACTCTCATTATAGTAATAGCTCGTGCAACCTGAAGGCAAATCAACAGTATCGCTGTTTCCAGTCACTGGGTCATAGGAACTATTCCAAGCAACATTATTTGAGCCGGCAAATGTATATGTCATATGCATTGAATATCCCAGCAAAATAATCGCAAGAATAATAGCAAGTGTTTTATTCATTCGGTTCATAAGAAATTCTCCTCAAAAAAAATTACTTAGATATAGTTTTATGATTTAGAAGTGCTTGTCAATATTCTATATTAAAGTTATCATAGAAGTATTTTTTTTGCAATGCTCTATAATATTTATTTGAGAAAAATTTGCAATAATTTTTAAAAAAAATATTACGATATTGTATTGTTTACAAATATACCCAGGATTTTTTGCTATTATTACGATAAATCGACGAGGAAGATTGTTATGAACACAAAGAAGGCAGTTGATGCTCGAATATTGAATCTCTGCAGTCAACGGAAAATGGAGATCAATAGCCTTGCTAATATGCACGCGTGTCACCGCCAACGGTTTATAACATGCTGAACGAAAAAAATCATAATCCTATCGTCGTATCGATCAAGACGCTCTGCGACGGCAGAGATATCATATTTATCATATGACAAGATTTTCAAACATCGTTTCAAACATTAGAAAATTTGTTCTGTTATCTCTTGACAAATGCCCTGAACTATGTTATTATAGCCATACTAAACAAACGTTTGGTGCCTGACAAATATCTTCCGGCTGAACCGGCAGATCATATTTAACATATTTTCTTTTTCTCTTTTTTCGGGCGCAGAGCTTGATTGATCGAAGCTTAAGAGCGTAACGAAAACACATAGCGTAATGGCGTGTCCATTGCGGTGTGTTTTTGTTGCGCTCTTTTTTTGTGTCTGATTATCGGGATCAAGAAAATTATGAAATCAGGAACGGGAGGGAACAATCACAAACAATCAAACCCGAAGGGAGGTGTAAAAATGAAGCCCGACAAACCGCATCATAAAAACTTTTTCATGCTGCCGAATCGAATTTTTGACCTACATCTGAAGCCGAGGGAATTTACGGTGCTCTGCTGTCTGCTGCGGCATTGCGACAACGAGAAGCGTTCCGCGTTTCCGTCCAGACGGTTGATCGCATCGGAATGCTGCATCGACAGAAAAACGGTGGACGCCGCCCTGAAAGCATTGTCTTCCCGCGGTCTGATAAAAACTGTTTCCCGTCGCCGCACAGACGGAACGCAAACCAGCAACCTGTACTATGTGAAAGACTTGTTCAAGACGGAACGCGATATTCTTACCGACGGTGTAATTTCTCCATAGCGGAACAAGACCCACAGAACAAAACTCAGAAAGAAAGAAATAACAACAGAAAGAGGGAATATGCCGATTGCGGATCTCAGCAAGAAGATTGCAACATTGCAGGTTGTTCTTTTCTGCTGTGACAAGTCTGTATTGTTGACAGGAAGCCGTTTGCATTATTGCATTGTTCAAAGACAAAATAAAACCGCCTGTTTCGCGTGTTTGAACGGCGGTGGCGTAACTACCCGCAAAAAAGAATAAAAAAGAAAAAACGACGTGCTGTCCCGCGGAATATCGGCCGTTTTCAGGGCAAGGTACGCCCTCAAAAGTGAGGTGAATAAAATGAAAACGTCGCCCGTTTTGCGCGGGAGATTATTAAAGATGCTTGCCACAGATGTTTATCTGCGATACTCCTTTTTGCGGTATAAAAAGCCGTAATTCATATCCCTGCGTATATTCCCGGACTTGTCCGGGGCAAGCGTAGCGCGTGGCAGTCCGCCGCCGTTCGTCAGCGAACGCCATCGCGCAAAAATCGGAGCATGCTGCTCCGATCCGGGCGGAAGCCCGGACCCACTTTCAGAAAATAGAGGTGATTTATATATGCCGAGAACACAGACGGAAACGATTTCGATTCGTCTCACTGCAGAAGAAAAAGAGCGATTGTATCAAAAAAAAATCGAAACTGCCGCACCGACTCTGCGCAAATTCATTCTTGATATGTGCCTGAACGGACAGATCATCGTCAACGAAGATCTGCGCAGCGCGAACAAGGAACTACGCCGTCAGGGAAACAATCTGAATCAGCTCACACGGCTTGCGCATCAGGGACGGATTAAAACGGTCGATCTTTCCGAAACGCTCGACTGCTACAAAAAGATTCTTTCGGCGCTTGGAGGCGATCCCAATGGCGATCGTTAAGAATATTCCGGAGTCAAAACAGTCGCCGAGCGCGCAGAAAGGCGTGCTCGATTACTGCATGCGCCCCGACAAAACGACCTCGGAAGAACAAACGATGTTCGTGAACGGAGTCAACTGCGTGCCGGAATTTGCAAACGAATCCTTCCTCGCGACGCAGAATCTGTTCGGACATAAGCAAGGCGCAAGGTTCTTTCATTATGTACAGTCCTTCCCCCCGAACGAAGATATTACGCCGGAGCTGGCGCACAAAATCGCAACGGAACTGGCGGAAGCGTTCGGTAACCGCGAGATCGTCGTGGCGACGCATCTCGACGCGGGGCACCTGCATTCGCATCTTGTCGTGAACAGTTACGATCTCGACACAGGCAGAAAGCTGCACGCGAATAAATTTTTTCTGTCGGAGTTGCGTCAGAAAAGTGACGAGCTGTGTTTGAAATATGGTCTTTCTGTTTTACAGAAATATGATCCGCAGAAACGGTCAACCAATCTCGGGTCGAGAGAATACAGAACCGCGCAGAAGGGACAAAGCTGGAAATTCAAGCTCATGGCGGCGATCAATTCCGCGATGAAAACCAGCGGCAGCCGGGAAGAGTTTATCAAAAATATGGAACGTCTCGGTTATATGATGACGTGGACGGACGAGCGGAAAAATATCACTTTCCTCTGTCCGAACGGAATGAAGTGCAGAGACAATAAGCTGCACGACGAAAAATATTTGAAGGAGAATATTGAAAATGAATTCAAAATCAGAGAACGGCTCGCAGCGCAATTCGGCGCTGGAAAATCTCGTTCAGCAGAACGAAGACGCGCTTTCTGCGATCGAGTATCAGGAGTACGAGCCGCAGGTCTTCGCGATCCCGGTGCGTCAGAGGACGGAGGAATTCAATCTGCTGAAGCAGGCGGCGTCCTTTCAGCCGACGCTGTACCGGCGGATCGAAGCGCTGGCGACGCGGAAGGAACTGCAGGAATACGTCAGTCAGATATTGGATATCGAAGCGCGGTATATGGAACGGACGGCCGGGAATCTGACAGCGGCAAATCGGGAAACGGTGACGAACCTGCAGGACAGCGTCTCACAGGCTGGGAGGAGTCAAGAGACGTTTATCTCGGACAGCTCGAAGCTGCTGCGCGAAACCGTAAACGATATCAGATCAACAGCGGAGAACCTGCGGCGGCAGCTCATCCGGATCATGGTAACGACGGCGGTGGGTTCGGCGCTGTTGTCGGTGCTGGCGTCGGCGGTGTACTTGCGCTTGGCGCTCTGACGGACGGCGACGAGGACGAGGAGGAACGCCGGAAAAGAATGGAAGCCGACGCGAACGGCGCCGCTGTCGGAGCCGCGATCGGGTTTGCCGCAGGACTGATCCTCGCGGCGGCGGAAGATTCTTCCGATGAAGACGAAGCGGAAACAACAAATAATTCCCCGATGTGGGGAGAAATGTAAAGGAGTATCAGGATGGTATTTTTGAAATATTTACAAAGAGAATTCGCTCGAATTATGAGCAACCGGCGCGCGGAATGCACATTAACAAAAGAGCAGCTCAAAGAATTTGCGCGATGCATTCTGCCTGATATCGTCGCTTACTGCGAATCGGAAAAAGGAAAGCGGGAGTTCAAGGAATGGAAAGAAAAACAGCAATCTGACGTCCCGCACGACACAAAAATGGCATCGTAAAATAAAAATCAGCAGTGGGGTACGTCTCACTGCTGTCTTTCATAATACGGGTAATCGTCAAAATAAAAAACAAACCCGAACAGATCCTTTGTTACGAATCGGTTCGGATTTGATGGTTGTGGTGGAGACGAAGAGGATCGAACTCTCGACCTTACGGATGCGAACCGTACGCTCTCCCAGCTGAGCTACGCCCCCGAACACCGTGATATTATATCACGGTAATTTTAAAATGTCTATACTTTTTTTGAAAATTAACAAAAATCTTTCTTCAATCCGCTTTTTTCTCTGCCGGCGCTTCTTCTTTCTTTTTATGGAACAGGATCTTATCCACGGGGAAGTAAAGGAAAAACTGCACCGCGGAGCAAATCATCGTCGCGGTGTTCGCCGCAAGCGCGTCGCCCCAGCCGAAGCCGATGAACACATCCTTGAGCGTGGGGTTGAGCCACGCGGAAAACGCGATGAGCGCAAGCGTAAAGACGATATAAATGGGCAGCGTCACGGCGACGTTCGCGCTCGAATTGAACGTTTTCTCCCGATTGACAAAAAATGACACGATCTGCGCAATGATGTTCGCGGTATTGTTTACGATGAAGTAACCCAGGCCGCCGATCTCCGCCGAGCAGAAAAACACCCACCAGGAAAACGGCCGGTTCTGCGCATACAGGTCTTTAATAAACGGAATCAGCGGCAGAAGGTTCAGCAGCGCAAACTGCACGATCATCGCGAGCAGGCTGACGAAAATGAATTTGACGAACGTCCACAGCCCGGCGACGCCCTTGCCTTTTTCGTTCGCTTTGTTGTCGATGTCTTTCAGCGCCATATTCGTTCTCCTTTGCTCTTCGGTCTTTCTTGTTTTTCCCCGATTTCCGAAGCTTCAAAATTCGGGCTTCCGTCTTCTGTCTGTTACGCGTTGAATATTTTAATCGAATACGAGCTGCCCTCGGCGTCCGCCGCGACGGACATCATCACGCCGCCGTCCTTCAGCACCATCGGCGAGAAAATGCCGGCGAACATATCGTTATAGAAGCAGCGCGCGCCGCCGTCGACCGTGCCGAGCGCAAACGCCGCCTCTCCCTCGGAAACGCCCCGCAGGAACACGGTTTTCCCGTCGGTCACGAACACGTCGGGCGTGAACCTGTTCGCATTCGCGATTTTCAGTATTCTCACGCTGCCGTCGTTGAGGTTGAATATTTCAAAGGTTTTTTTGTTCAGCAGCCAGTCTCCGCTGCGGATATACGCGTCGTAGCCGTCCGCAAAGCTCTTGAGAACGGCAAGCTCTCTGCCGTCGTACGCGACGAGGTCGAAGCCCTCGCCGTTTTTCTGCAGCACAAGCACCCGGCCGTCGCCGTCAAACGAAAACCAGAAATCCGCCAGGTTCTGAACGTAGCGGTTGTTGTCGCGGTTGTTGCCCGAGCCGCCCGCCATATAGAGGTCCATCATATGGTCCTTGGAATACAGGTGATACTGCCGCGAAGAGAAGAACAGCAGGTTTTCACCGCAGCGTCTGACCGCGTCGTCGGTCAGCATCGTATAGTCGCCGCGGAACGCGCCGACATCGTCGAACCCGCGATTGTCGGTCGAAAGGACGTTTTTCGTCTCGCCGGACTTGACGTTGAACCGGAAATTCTCTTCATATACCTTGTCATTCGAATAGAAATCCTCTTTCGTCGTATCGACGAGCACGAGATAGGAATCGTCCGCCGAATAGGAATCCGGCAGCGCCGTGAGCTTGAAGAACGCGTAATCGTAAATATAGACCTCCGCGTCGGAGCTTTCGGTGGTGAACAGTCCGTATCCCGTGATTCCGCCGTCCGGCGCGGTATAGCAATGGATCTTCGCGGGGATCTTCTGCTCGGTGCAGTTGACCGTGATATCAAACACATTCGATTCCGGCTGCTGCGCGATGGTCATGCCGTCGACGGTATAGAACTTGACCTCGCCCTTTTTCGACATCGTGTAATACACGCCGTCGATATCGGTTTTCATAATGGGCTCGGCGTTGTCGACGGAGCCCTTCAGGACCGCCTGATACGCGTCGTAATCGACCTCGACGGGCGGCGGCGCGGTCGTGCCGTCGTCACCGGGTCTTCTGAACAGCCCGGAAATGCGGTCGCGAAGCACGTACGCGACCGCGAGACAGACGGCGACAAGGATCAGCACCGCCGTCACGACGTAGCTCTTTTTCATCGGATATATCCCCTTTTCCTGTTTTATAAATAATAAATTTTCTTTATTATAGCCCAACCGGACCGCTCCGTCAACAAAAATTTGCGACGCGTCGATAAAATTTCATAATTTAAACAAATAATAAGGTTTACAAACCGCCGGAAATATGTTAAGATAAAGCTGCTGATAATCGCAAAAAAGGAAGGTTTTGCCATGAAAAAGATAAAAAGTCTGTGCGCGCTTGCCTGCGCCCTGATCCTTTTCGTCTGCGCCGTTCCCGTCCACGCGGCCGGCTCTTATCCGGAAGCAAGCTCCACCTATGTGAGCAAATGGTACCTGCTGGGGGATATCGACCGCAACGGCAAGGTCCAGGCCTCCGACGCGTGCACCATCCTGCGGATCGCAGCCTACCAGATCGAACCGCCTGCGGCCGGAAGCATCATCGGCGGAGCCGCGGATTACGACCGCGACGGCAGCATTACTTCAAAAGACGCGCGTCTCACGCTCAGACGGGGTGCGGGGCTCGACCCTGTTTCCGATGCGCAGGTCGCCCATCCGTACACGAAATATAAGGAAAAAGCGCCCTCAAAAGCCGCTGCGCTCAGCATCCTCAACTACGCGAACCAGCTGAAGGCGGCGCCGGAATCCGGCACCACCAGGAACTTCAACTATAAAAAAACGGACGTCTCTTTCGGTGACATCGCCATTAAAAGCGGCTTGAGCCTTTCCGCCTCGGCGATGAAAGCCATGAAAAAAGAGATCAGCCAGCGGTCGACCGCCGAAGAAGAGCATTCGGCGAGTTACTATACGCCCTCCGGCTGGCGCAGCTCCGCGTATTATTCCTATCTGCCCGCCTGCGGCGACCCGAATTTCGTCTTCCCCGAAGCGCTCGCGGGCAATACGGCCCTGATCAAGAGCGTATCAAAGGTCACCCTCAACGCGGACAACACCTATTCGATCCGGATCACGTTCAACGATTTCACCGTCACGAAGGCGGCCGAAACCGAGCAGCTCGCGCTGCTGGAACAGCTCCTTCCGGACATCCACGATTCCGAGCAGCTCAAAAGAATGGGGAACGAGCTCGCCAATTCCATGACCGGCTCGGATACGGAAGGGATCACCGTCGAGATCCACGACGAAATTAGATTCAGCACCTCCGATCCGTTTCAGGTATCGGGCTTAAAAAACTACTACTTCCAGAACGCCGTTACGGGCGCTTACGTGGAGTACAAATTCAACCCCTACGGATATCCGCTCTCCGCGACGTATTATTCCAAGCAGTCGATCACCATTCCGGCGACGCTGACGCTCGGTATCGACAGTGCGACTTTCGCCATGACGTCCATTGAAGAGACGACGCACACCTTCACATTCACCACTTCGGCCGTTTCATAACGGGCTCGAAGCATAACGCGGCCGGGGCTTCTTAACAGAAGCCCCGGTTTTTGCGTCCGGCAGACAGAATTTTCTTGCATTCCCCGGCAAAACGTGATATACTGATAATTCAAGAATTATAATGGAAAGATATATATTATTAAAGGGAAAGGAATTCACGTTATGTCTCTGATTTCAAAAATCTTCGGCGACTATTCCGCCAAGGAGGTCAAAAGAATACAGCCCGTCGCCGACAAGGTGTTCTCTTATGAAGAGGAGTACGCCAAGCTGCCGGACGAGGCGCTGCGCGCGAAGACCGACGAATTCAAAACGCGTCTCGCGAACGGCGAAACGCTCGACGATATCCTGCCCGAGGCGTTCGCGGTCTGCCGCGAGGCGTCGTGGCGCGTGCTCGGCATGAAGCATTTCCGCGTGCAGGTCATCGGCGGCGTCGTGCTGCACCAGGGCCGCGTCGCGGAGATGAAGACCGGCGAGGGCAAGACGCTCGTCGCCACGCTCCCGGCTTACCTGAACGCCCTCGCGGGCAACGGCGTGCACATCGTCACGGTCAACGACTACCTCGCCAAGCGCGACTCCGAATGGATGGGCAAGGTCTACCGGTTCCTCGGGCTGACCGTCGGCCTCATCATTCACGAAAAGACCAACGCCGAGCGCAAGGAGGCCTACGCCGCGGACATCACCTACGGCACCAACAACGAGATGGGCTTCGACTACCTGCGCGACAACATGGTCAACTACAAAGAGAACCGCGTCCAGCGCGGCCACGCCTTCGCCATCGTCGACGAGGTGGACTCCATTCTGATCGACGAGGCGAGAACGCCCCTCATCATTTCCGGCCGCGGCGACAAGTCCACGGACCTTTACAAGATCGTCGACGCGTTCGTCCGCTCCCTCAAGCCCGTGAAGATCCGCGAGATCGACAGCAAGACCAATTCCGAAGAGGAATACGCCGACCAGGGCGATTACGTCGTGGACCAGAAGGCGAAGACCGCCACGCTCACCAAGACCGGTATCGCCAAGGCGGAGCAGTATTTCAGCCTCGACAACCTGATGGACGCCGAGAACCTGACGCTGCAGCACCACATCAACCAGGCGCTGAAGGCCCACGGCACGATGCACCTCGATATCGACTACGTCGTCAAGGACGGCGAGGTGCTGATCGTCGACGAATTCACCGGCCGCATCATGCTCGGCAGACGCTATTCCGAGGGTCTGCACCAGGCCATCGAGGCGAAGGAGGGCGTGAGCGTCAAGCACGAGAGCAAGACCCTCGCCACGATCACCTTCCAGAACTATTTCCGCCTGTATAAAAAGCTCTCCGGCATGACCGGTACGGCGATGACCGAGAGCGACGAGTTCCAGGAGATCTACAGCCTGGACTGCGTCGAGATCCCCACCAATATGCCCATGATCCGCACCGACAACCCCGACGTGCTTTACAAGACCGAAGAGGGCAAATTCAACGCGATCATCGAGCAGATCAAGGCCTGCCACGAAAAGGGCCAGCCGATCCTCGTGGGTACCATCAGCATCGAAAAATCCGAAAAGCTCAGCCGCGCCCTCAAGCGCGCGGGCATCAAGCACGAGGTCCTGAATGCGAAGCAGCACGAGCGCGAGGCGGAGATCGTCGCGCAGGCGGGCAAATACGGCGCGGTCACCATCGCCACGAACATGGCGGGCCGCGGAACCGATATCATTTTGGGCGGCAACGCCGAATTCATGGCGACCGCCAAGATGCGCAAAATGGACTTTTCCGACGAGCTGATCGCCGAGGCGACCGGCTTCGCGGAGACCGACGACGAGGAGATCCTGAACGCGCGGAAGACCTTCGCCGAGCTCGAAAGCCAATACAAAGAAGAAATGAAGGACGAGGCGGATAAGGTCCGCGCCGCGGGCGGGCTGTTCATCATCGGCACCGAGCGGCACGAATCCCGCCGCATCGACAACCAGCTCCGCGGCCGCAGCGGCAGACAGGGCGACCCGGGCGAAAGCCGGTTCTTCCTCTCCGCCGAGGACGACCTGCTCCGGCGGTTCGCGGGCGACCGGTTCTTCAACACCCTCAACGCGTTCAATTACCCGGACGACGTGCCCATCGACTCCAAGATGTTCTCCAGATCCATCGAGAGCGCCCAGCGCAAGGTCGAGGCGGACAACTTCGCGATCCGTAAAAACGTGCTGCAGTACGACGACGTGATGAACAAGCAGCGCGAGATCATCTACGGCCAGCGCAACCGCATCCTCGACGGCATCGACCTGAACGCGACGATCCGCAGCATGATCGAAAAGAGCTTCGACGGCGCGCGGGAGCTGTATTTCCCGAAGACGAACCACCACGGCGACTGGAACCTCGCGGGGCTTCGCACGCAGTACGCGTGGCTGCTCGGCGACGACGCGCTGCCCTCCGAGAGCGACGGCGACGCGATCTACGGCTATATGGTCGAGAAGGCGAACCGGATCCTCGACGCAAAGGAGGAGGCCTACGGGCCCGAATTGATGAAGCTGCTCGAGCAGAAGGTCCTGTTGGAGAACGTCGACCTGCGCTGGATGGACCACATCGACGCGATGGACCAGCTCAAGAGCGGCATCGGGCTGCGCGCCTACGGCCAGCAGGACCCCGTGATCGCGTTCCGCGAGCTGAGCTTCGACATGTTCGAGGAGATGAACAACGGCATCATCGACGGCACGGTGCAGACGTTGATCCTCGCGCAGATCCGCACCGAGCGCGACACCCAGCGCAAGGCGCAGAACGCGACGGTCACCGGCACCTCCGGCGGTTCGGACGGCACGGTGAAAAAGCAGCCGATGAAAAAAGACAAAAAACCCGGCAGAAACGACCCCTGTCCCTGCGGCAGCGGACTGAAGTATAAAAAATGCTGCGGAAGGAACGAAGTGTAAATTCCGAGTTTATGCGCAATGCGCATAAATCAGAATTTACAGTCTCAAGTCCCGCGACCCGAGACCCGAGATGCAAACTGAAAGTCTGTGCGGCTTGATGAAACCTGAGACAAATCGCGTTTTCCATATTGTTATTCTGTGTATATTCTGACACCTCGAGACCCGGGGCTCGGGACTGAAATTCTGATTCAGCTCCGCTGAATCAGAATTCTCCGGCAACACAACAACAGGCAGGTGATTCCCATAAACAACCCGCAATATCCCTACGGACAGTACCCTTACGGGCAGGAACCGAACGGCTTTTACCCTTACGGCGCGCAGAGCGCGCCGCCGGGCGAAGAGGAACGGCTCCGGCGCGAAACGGCGAAAGAAAAGCGGCGCGTCCGCGCGCTCAGCAGCGGCGCGGCGCTCGCCACCGGCGGATTTCTGCTGTTGGCGAACGTGCTGTACGTTCCGTATATGTTCTTCATAACGAAGAACGTTCTGCACCCGCAGACGGAGGCGGAGCTGATCCTGAACATCAGCGTCGACCTTCTGATCACGCTGGTCTCGCTTTTCGTTCCGTTTTTCGTCGTAAACCTTCTTTTCAAAAAAAACCTGCAGGTCGAGCCGATCCGATACGGCAGGGCGGATACGGGCGCCGCAGACACGCTGCTGTTCATCGTCGGCGGCTTCGGCATGATGATGATCGCGGACTATATCGCCGGCAACGTCAGCGCGTTTATCCAGGACGCCTCCGGCGTTGAATTCGCTTACGACTTTTTCGAAACGCCGACCTCGGCGCTGGGCGTCACCGTTTATATCATCCGCAGCACGCTGTTCCCCGCGATCGTCGAGGAATACGCCATGCGCGGCGTGGTGATGCACTCCCTGCGCCGTTACGGCGACGGCTTCGCGATCACGATGAGCGCGATGATGTTCGGGCTGATGCACGGAAATCTTGTGCAGGCGCCCTTCGCGTTCCTTGCGGGCCTCGTGCTCGGCTACGTTGTGATCAGGACCGGGACGCTCTGGACGGGCGTCGCGATCCATTTTCTCAACAACAGCCTTTCCATCGTTTATTCGCTCCTGTACGACAACGGGCATGAAAAAGCGGGGGAGCTGCTCTCTCTTCTGGGAACGGCGGTCGGCGCCGGAGTCGGCGTGCTCTGCCTCGTCATCCTGCTCGTGCGCAGAAAGATCACGCGTCCGGCGAAGAACCGAAGCGTTCTTCCCGCAAAAAGCCTGTACGGCGCGTTTTTCCTGACGCCGCCGATGATCCTCGTGCTGATCGGCATGGTCGTCATGACCGTGCTGTTCCAGAAAAACGGCTCCGTATGACGAACGAAGAACTGATGGCGGCGGCGCTCGATCAGGCGCGTCTTGCCGCCGAAGAGGGCGAGGTCCCCGTGGGGGCGGTGGTCGCCCGGGACGGAGAGATCATTTCCGTGGGAAGGAACCGGCGGGAAAAGAACAAAAACGCCCTCGCCCACGCCGAGATCGAGGCCATCGACGCGGCGTGCCGGAAGCTGGGCGGCTGGCGGCTGCCCGGCTGCGAGCTGTTCGTCACGCTCGAGCCCTGCCCCATGTGCGCGGGCGCGGTCATCAATTCCCGCATCGTGAAGGTCACCTTCGGCGCCTACGACAAAAAGGCGGGCTCGCTCGGCTCGCTGGTGAACCTGTTCGACCTGCCCTATAACCATAAGCCCGGGATCGAAGGCGGGTTTATGGAAGAGGAATGCGCCGCGCTGCTGTCGGATTTCTTCAAACGGCTGCGGGAAAAAAGATAATAAAACGCGGAAGCTCCGGTTGCCCCGGCGCTTCCGCGTTTTCTTTTCTTATAATTCTGATAGTTTTCTGATTATTATAATAATCAGAATAATCAAAAGCATATGTTATCAGCGGTATTTATCTGTTTTTCTATTGACTTTTTCGTTCTGATTATTATAATAATTATCAGAATAATCAGATTGTCAGAAACGTTATCGAAAGGAAGCTGAAAACCGTGGAAAACAATAAAACGGAATATAAGCGGGAATATACAGACGATATCAGATATGCGGTCGTCGCATTCGCAAATACCGACGGAGGGGAGATCCTGATCGGCATAAACGACGACGGATCCGTGCGCGGAGTGGATGAGCCCGACAAGGTGACGCTGCGCGCGACCAACATGATCCGCGACGCGATCCGTCCGGACGTGACGATGTTCACCTCCTGTTCCGTTTCGGAGCGGGACGGCAAGCCGATCGTTGCAATATCCGTCCAAAGAGGCGCCTCAAGGCCTTATTATCTCTCGGGGAAAGGCGTTCGTCCCGAGGGAGTATACGTGCGCCAGGGCAGCTCCTCCGTTCCCGCGTCGCAGACGGCGATCCTGAATATGATCCGGGAAACTGCGGGAGACCGGTATGAAGACGGCAGATCCATTGAACAGGATCTGACGTTCCGCAGCGCGGCGGCGTATTTCAAAAAAATGAACGTTGATTTCGGCGATAAGCAGATGCGCACGCTGAATATGCTCGACGCCGACGGCGCATATACGAATCTCGCGCTGCTGCTTTCGGACGAATGCCCCCATTCCGTAAAGCTTGCCGTTTTCGACGGCGGCAAAAAAACCGTTTTCCGCGACAGACGGGAATTAAACGGTTCTCTTTTCGATCAGATTGAAGACGCCTATTCTTTTATCGACCGGTATAACCGCGTCCGTTCCGATTTTTCGGGTCTGGAACGCATCGATTCAAGGGACTATCCCCCCGAGGCGATCCGCGAGGCGCTTCTGAACGCCGTTGTTCACCGCGACTATTCGTTGAGCGGCCCGACGCTGATCGCCATCTTTGACGACCGGATCGAATTCACGTCTCTCGGCGGGCTTTTGCGCGGCATTTCTTATAACGATATCATGCTCGGCGTTTCGGCGCTTCGGAACGAGCGTCTTGCAAACGTATTTTTCCGCCTGCGGCTGATCGAGGCGTACGGTACGGGGCTGTTGAAAATCAAAGAATGTTATGCGGACCTTCCGCAGAAGCCGAAGATCGAGGTTTCGGATCACGCGTTCAAAATCACGCTTCCGAATACCCGCTTTCAGCCGACCGTCGCGCACACCGCCGCCCGGGAGGAACCGAACGAACGGGAAAAAGCAGTCCTGCGGCTGTTTGAACGGAAGGACGCGCTGACAAGGCAGGAGATCCAGAACGCGCTGCGACTGTCTCAGGCGACCGTTATTTTGCTGCTGAAAAAAATGATCGGAGACGGCATGATCCGAAAAGAGGGCTCCGGCAGGAATACGGCGTACAGAAAGGACGTATAAATAAAACGATTCAATAAAAACCGGAAGGTCCGTTCATTCGGACTCCTTCCGGTCTTTTTTATATTCCGCGATATCCGCAAGCTCACAGTCGAGGATCTCGCATAAAAGGGACAGGGTGTAGGTGTTCACGTTGCCGTTTTTCCGCAGCCGGTCAAGCTGCCCGGTGCTGACGCCGTAGGTTTTGATGAGCTGGTATTGGGAGATATTCTTTTGTTTCATCGTCTGCCATAGCTTGTCAAAAACGATCACCGGAAAGCCCCCTTACACCGAAAATATTATTTTCTGGTATAAGTATAAAATCCTGCCCGTTTATTGACAATTGCCCGCATACGGGCTATAATATAATTATATTCTTCGGAATAACACCGCTCGCCGAGAAAAAAAATCCTTTCGGCGTATTGTTTTTTCCGTTTGGATATGGTAAAATTATTTTGCGACGTAAAGTGAATAGTATAACCGCTTAAACAATATCAGAACCCGCTTTTGTAAAAAAGCGCGTCTCTGACATTTTCTGATGTTGTTTTTGCGCATCCGAATCATGTTCACTTTGCGTCGCGGCAAATGAGATCGCGCTTTTTATGCGCCCTCATTTGCAGGGCGCATTTTTTATTTTAAGGAGGCAGTCTTTGTGAATCGAATGAACAAAATCTTATCCGTTTTCTTAACCCTTGTGATGCTGGTCGGTATTGTACCGGTCGGCGAACTTGCCGAAGTTGACTGGAAAAGTTTTTTTCCGAAAGCGGCAGC
Organism: Clostridia bacterium; assembly: GCA_017427315.1. Classification (GTDB taxonomy): domain Bacteria; phylum Bacillota; class Clostridia; order Oscillospirales; family Acutalibacteraceae; genus RGIG2774. The sequence goes on along the minus strand of JAFRTA010000267.1, from coordinate 10,715 downwards.
AGAATCAGGTACGGGTGGATATCAGGAATTTAACGGGCACTATTATGAGGTATTTGCCTCTGGCAATGCAGACACATGGGAGGCAGCAGAGGCATTTTGCGAAAAAATAGGTGGACACTTAGCAACGATTTCTGACAAAGCAGAAAACGATTTCTTAATCGACCTAACCCATTCGTCTGGATATTATAACGCATATTTTGGACTTTATAGATCGCAAGGAGCCAAAGATTGGCATTGGATAACTGGTGAAAAAGTTACTTATACCAACTGGCACAGTGGTGAGCCAAACAACGAAGGAGGAAGAGAGAATTATGGCGAATTCTATTATAAGTGGTATGATGGAACATGGAATGATGGAAACTTTGCTACAGGAACTGCTGGAGATTCTAGAGAATTCATTTGTGAATGGGATGGACTCACTCAAATAAAAACACAAGATTTAGTCGTTTCATATGGCAGCCTTGCGCATATAGACAATGCGACCGTAACCAAAGCAGGAGGGACAACGAAAATTGAAGCCTCCGGATATTATACTGCGGAATTCGGAGGAGATATTAATTCCTCCGGTATTATGATGTATGCCGCTGTTACGGAGAGCACCGGCAGCCATATCAGTGCGGTGCACTGCAACGGCGTTGACGCGCTTGTTGACGCGCAGTATGTGGAATTCCCGATTTCGGGAGACAGCGATGATGACAAAAACAGGGTTATTAATATTCAGGTTTATACCGATCTTACAGACTATAACAGATTCCAGCTTCTCTACGACGGAACGGTCGTGTCCGAAAGCGAAAACGGTTCATTCAGTCTGAAAGCAAAAGATATTCCCGCAGGACACACTCTGAAAGTCCGAGTTATTGATTCGGACGGCAGAAAACTGGCAAAAATTGATACGAATATAAAAACATACAAAACTACAACGACAGGTAAACTCGCAGATAATAAGTTCAGCATTACTTTCCCGCAGGATTTAAAAATCATCGGCGGTTGGAGTTTCGATGTTGATTTGTCTTCGCTGCCGTTTTTTGTAATAAAAGATGAAGATACCATAAAGATCGGGGTCGGCGCTTCTGGAAGCTCAAAATGGTCAAAATTAAACGGTACGGAAGATACAACAAGCTATTGGGATAAAGATGGAACAATGAGGTCTTTGTGGTTTGATTGGAAACAGGCTGTCAAAAAAACAAAGCAGGATATTATCACTAATATGGCAACGACTGTGATTAGTGAAAAAACAACTGACTTTTCAAGTCTCGGATGCTCTTTTGTAGGAAGCGAATTAAGCCCCTTAAAAGTTGATGCAAAGGCTGCCTTTTACCTTGAACTTAAATATGAAAACGGCAAATGGTCTGAAGTCGGCGCCGACGGTTTTATCAGTATTTCGGCATCAATGAGTTGGTCGACGTTTATGCTTGTGTTCTATGTACCCATTGAGTTTAAGGTAACAGGAAAAATCGGCGCTTCAGCTGACGTGAGCGTATTGTATGACGTAAACAATGCAAAATGGGATTTCAGCGGAACACTGGATATTACGCTTCCTTCCCTTACCGGTTCGGCAACGATCGGTATACCGAAGGTATTCAACGGCGGAGGATATGTTAATTTAACAAACAAAATCAAGGTTACCATGTGGAACAACATCAAGGGAACCTTGTCGGGCGACTTAGGCGTACAAGGTCAGTTCGTTATTTTCAGCGGCTCAAAGTCTCTTTGGCAATTCCTGGATTGGGAATACTTAAACAAAGACTTCGGGAACAGTTCCAAAAAATCCGTTCAGAAGAAAACAATAGATTTGTCGGATATCGGCAGTACTGACTGCATTTTTAACGATTCCGCATATTCTCTTGATACCCGCGACTATTTGGAAAATCAATCGGAATGGCTTGCTTCCGGCACGTCTGACCGAAGCATAAAAAAAGCGCCTTCATTGACAAAAACCTCTACGCCGACATTGTTGCAATCCTCGATCTATCAGGAAGCAAACCCGCAGATTATCTCAACTGATGATGGATTAACTATGATGGTTTGGACGGCGGATATCGCGGACAGAACGACCGGCAATCAGACCGCAGTGGTGTATTCGGTTTATGATGACGCCTCCGGCAATTGGTCCGCTCCCGCAATGATCAGCGACGACGGAACGGCGGATGCATACCCCGACGTTGCCACAGATGGGGAAAACATCTATGTTGTATGGGTCAACACAAATACAACGTTTGATGAGAATGTGACGATGGAAGAATTTGCCGCCGCCTGTGAAATCAGCGCTGCTGAATTCGATAAAGAAACCGGCGAATTCGGAAACATTCAAACGATAACAAACAACGACAAGTTTGATTTTATGCCCGCCGTCTTTGCCGATCATGGAGAGGTATACGTCGCGTATACGGAGAATTCCGACAATTCACCGCTTACAATGACGGGATCGAACACGGTTAATGTTATGCGCCTTGCGGGTGAAACAATTGAAACCGTTTCACAGACGGTTCTTGATAAACCGGTTGAGTCGCTTGACGTGTCAACGATATCCGGCGCTCTTACCGCCGCCGTCGCCGTGGATGAGAATGGCGATTTGCAGACGACGGAAGACGTCGAAATATATCTTATAGACAATACCGGGGCTCTCACGCAGTATACCGATAATGAAATGTATGAAAGAAGCGCACGTTTTGAAAGCATAAACGGTGAATACGCGCTTGCCTATTATGACGACAGCGGGATCCACTATACATATGATTTGGAAAACGAGACGGTTATCAGCCTTGAAGACGGTATGAAAGTCTCTGCGGATTATGTATTTGTCAACGACGGAGAAGGCGCCGTTCTGCTTGTCAGAGCAAACGCGGAAGACTCGGGAAAAGCGAATCTTTACGCAGGCGTCTGGGACGGCGAAGCCTGGGTCGGCGACGCTCAGATCACCGATTGTTCAGATGATTTAAAATCATTTTCGGCTTGTAAAAACGCGGACGGCGGCATCAAGCTTGTTTATACGACAGCGCAGTATGAAACCGAAATCACCGAGGATAACGGCGACGGCAGCGCGACGGGAACATTTACCGAAACCGTCGATATGTACGCGACTGCATATGAAAGAACAACGGACGTTGAACTGATCGCCGCAGACTTTGACAATAACTCTGTTGCGCAGGGTGAAGTTCTGCCGGTAACTCTTTACGTAAAAAACAACGGGTTAACTACGATTGACGGAATCAATATTACTTCAGCCTGCATGGGCGTGGAGCAATCCGAAACGGTTTCAGTCGAGCTGAAGCCCGGTCAAACGGATACTGTAGAATATCAGTTGATCGTACCTGAAACTCTTAGCGGCATAACAGACGTTCGGTTTACCGCGACGACGGACGCGGACGCGAACTCCGACAACAACGAGCAGACGGCTCAGATCGGTTATACCGATCTCTCCCTGACTCTTGAAAAGCTTTCATCTGGCGGTCTGACGTCGGCTGTTGTAACAATCACAAACAACTCATGTATCGCTACAAACGCTAAAATACGGCTTCATAAGGACTGCTATGACGGTGAAGCAGTCATAGAGTATACAGTGCTTGATATTCCCGCTTTCGGTGAAAAAACGTTCTATCTCAACTCGGACTCAATCAACGGCAACTTTGATTACGGCGACGCGGTTTGCGTTGAGATCGCGGCGGCAAAAGATGAGTATTCCACAGGTGACAACTTTGACTTCTTTACCGTAGATACACCCGACGAGGAGGAATGGTCTTACAGTATTCTCGATGACAACAAGATACGTATAGACAAGTACAACGGGAACGAGACAGAGCTTGTTATTCCGGCGACATGGGACGACTATACGGTAAGCTCACTCGGCGCAAATGTGATATCGGAGAACGTAACGACCATCACGCTGCCGTCGGGACTGGAATCTGTCGCCACAAACGCGTTTGACAACGCGACTTCACTGACAGATATTCATGTGGTTGAAGACAATGAAAACTTTGTTTCTACCGACGGTATTCTTTGCTCGATCGACGGGACAAAGGTTATCAGGTGTCCGATTGCCCATAAAAACAAGGAAATCGTGTTGCCTGATAGTGTCAGAGAAATTGAAAGCTATGCGTTTGCGAACGTCGGACTGACCGAGTTGACATTGCCTGATTCTTTGGAGATCATCAGAAGCTACGCTTTCAGCGATAACGACATTTCCGTGCTTACTATTTCGGAAGGCATAACGAGGATTGAACGTAACAGCTTTGAAAAATGTTACAATCTTACAGTTATTAATTACAATGCAACAGATGCCGCTACGGGCATAACCACTTCTTTTCTCCCGTCCATTCTGGTACCCTCGCGTGCGGTTTTCTATAACGATTCAAACATTGAAACCGTTAATATCAGTCGAAATGTAAAATCATTACCTTCCGGACTGTTCGCCGGAATGAGCGGGTTGAAAACGATAAACATCGAAACGGAAAGTGAATTGAATTCTGTCGCAAAATACGCTTTCTATAAGGATCCTGCGCTTTCTGACGTCTATTACGGCAGATTCTACAAGTATTGGAAGAATATTACCATTGAAACGGGGAACACGCCTTTTACCGATGCAACGCTCCATTGTCTTGAGTGTGAAGAGTGTATTTGGGACGATGGGGAGATCACGAAAGAGCCGACATGCATAACATCGGGAACTCGTCTGTTTACCTGTACGATTTGTGAAAAGGAGCGCACAGAAGTCGAATCGGTCAATCCGAATAATCACACAGGCGAAACTGCGGTCATTAATTCAAAAACTGCGACTTGTACAGAAGAAGGCTATTCCGGCGACACAATCTGCGCAGACTGCAAAACGGTTTTGACGCCCGGCGAAGCCATCCCTAAGACAGACCACGCCTGGAATTCCGGCGCCGTTACAAAAGATCCGACCTGTACCGATAACGGCGTTATGACCTTCACCTGCGCGGACTGCGGTGAAACAAAAACCGAACCGGTCGACGCGCTCGGTCACGATTTCTCCGACGAGTGGACGGTCGACTCTGCTGCGGAATGCGAGAAAGACGGAACGGAATCTCGCCACTGCTCGCGCTGCGACGCGACGACGGACGAAAGATCCGTCCCCGCTCCCGGCCACGTCTGGGATTCCGGCGTGATAACCAAAGCCGCGACCTGCAGGGAAGAGGGCGTAAAAACCTTTACCTGCACGGAGTGCGGCGCGGCGAAGACCGAAACGGTCGGCAAAGACGCAAACAACCACACCGGCGGAACGACGGTCAAAAATAAAAAAGCCGCGGCATGCGTATCCGCGGGGTATACCGGAGATACCTGTTGCAAGGGCTGCGGAACGCTTTTGAAAAAAGGCGAATCCGTCCCCGCCACCGGACATTCCTTCGGCGCGTGGACGGTAACGAAAGCCGCGTCTTGTATGGAAACCGGGACGGAACAGCGCGTTTGCGCGAACGACGCGTCTCATATCGAGACAAGAACGATCGCGAAAACTGCGCATACCGACGGGGATAACGACGGCGTATGCGACGTTTGCGGCGCTGATATGACCGACGGCGGCGACGCTCAGACAGGCGTGTGCAAGTATTGCGGAAAAGTCCACACCGGAGTCTTCGGCAGAATCATTTCCTTGTTCCATTCAATCCTTTATTTCTTCTCCCACCTGTTCGGAAAAAAATAATCTTCAGTCAACCGATTATTGCGCCGCGGCAAAGCTTGACGTGATCGTCATTGCCGAATAACCCGAATAAAACGCGTCCGGGTAATATTCTTTCCCGGACGCGTAAGCAAACGACACACCGGAGCTGCCGAAGCAGCTCCGGCGTGTCGTTTATTTACAATATTTCTTCACTCTATCAAAAAATCACTTCCGCAACGGCGGTGGCGACGCCGGGCACGCGCAGGTCTCCGTTCTCCGTTTTTTCGCAGTCGACGACGGGGATCAGGTCGGCGTGGGGATAATACACCGTGTAATCGATCTCGTGCGCGTTCATATTCGAGATCACGACGACGGCATTGTCCCCGTCCCTCCGCAGGAACGCGGCGCATGCCAGCATATCCGAAAGGGGAATGAACCGTCCCTCGCGGAACACGTCGTATTTTGCCCGCATCCGCCCCAATTCCGCGAAATACGCCGTCAGGTCGGCGTCCGCGCCGTCCCACGGGAAAAACCGCCGGTTAAAGGGGTCGCCGCAGCCCTCGAGCCCCGCCTCGTCGCCGTAATACAGGCTCGGCACGCCGGGCAGGGTATACTGCAGGCCCGCCGCCGCCTTCAGCCGCCGCTTCGCGAGCGCCCGCTGCTCCGCCGTGAGCACGATCTCCGCCTGACGGTCGCGGTCGAGGCCTTTTGTCTGCACGCCCGAGAGCACGGTCAGGATCCGGGTTGTGTCGTGCGTTCCGAGGTGGTTCATCGCCGCGTGCATCGCGGGCGGGGGATAGTTTTCGACGATTTCGAGAACGCTGTTCATAAAGCCCGCGGAATCGGCGTTCAGAACAAAGGTGACGATCGCCTCCCGGAAGGGGTAATTCATCACCGAGTCAAGCTGTCCGCCCAGCAGGTACCGCCGTCTTGCTCCCCAGGAGATCTTATTCGTCGCGTCCTCCCAGACCTCGCCCAGCAGATATTTATCGCCGCGCCGCTTCACCGCGATCCGCACCCGGTCGAGGAATTCGTCGGGCAGCTCGTCTGCCACGTCGAGCCGCACGCCGGAAAAACCGAGACGCAACCATTTGTCGACGACGCCGCCGTTGCCGGTGATGAATTCAAGATACGACGGCTCCTTTTCGTTCACCTCCGGCAGGGTGTCGATGCCCCACCAGGCGTCGTATTCGTCCCTCGTTTCGCCGAATTTGTACCATTCGCGATAGGGGCTTTCCGGGTCGTTATACGCGCCGCCCGCGCCGTAACGCCCGTATTTGTTGAAATAGATACTGTCCGCGCCGGTATGGCTGAACACGCCGTCGAAAATCACGGCGATCCCGTATTCCGCCGCCTCCGCGCACAGCGCGCGCGCGTCCGCCTCCGTTCCCAGAAGCGGGTCGATTTTCAGGTAATCCGCCGTATCGTACCGGTGGTTGGAGTGCGCCTCGAAGATCGGGTTCAGATAAATGCAGGTGACGCCGAGCGACCGAAGATACGGCAGCTTCTCCAGAACCCCCCGAAGGTCCCCCTGAAAATAGTCGTTATTGCGGATCCTTCCGTTTTCGTCGGGTCTCCATTCCGGAAGCGCCGAGACGTCGTCCCTCAGGATCCTGTCGGCGGGGATGTTTTCTTTTTTTTCGCCCGAGCGGCAGAACCGGTCCGGAAAAATCTGATATATCACGCCGCCTTTGATGAAATCGGGCGTCTTGAATCCTTTGTCGTAAACCGTGAGCTGCCACGGCTCCTCCGAGCCGGAGAAGCACCCGCGCCCCGCCTCGCCCCGGCAGACGCGCCCGGTGCCCCAGGGGACCGTATACTCGAAACAGTACCAGAAAAGCCCTGCTTTTTCGGGCCGGACGTCGCATTCCCACCATTCGGTGATATCGTCCGTCGAGCGCCAGTAAAGCCGGTAATACGTCTCCTTGCCGCCGTCTTCCTGCAGGATCAGCGTTACCCCCGTGCAGCCCGTCGTGCGCGGCATATTCACCGAAAAATGAATATTTTCCCCTGCGGCGACGCTGCCGAAGGGGTCTTTGAAGACGGTATTTCTCGAATCGAAGGGAACAAAAAACTGCATACGGCACCCATCACGGTTTCTTTTGCGGTTTTCACGCGATTTTCAATTATTTTACATCATATTCTTTTCTTCGTCAATACATTTTCCATTTGACAGAAACGGTTTTTAAATATATAATAAGTTAAAAGGGGATTTATCCCGCGGGAGGGGAGAAAAATGAAAATCCGGCCTGTTTCCGTGTTTCTCGCGGCGCTGATTTTGTTCTTCTGCTTCGTCCCGCAGTCCCTTGCGGCGGAGGAGAATTATATCGTCGCCGCCGAAGACGGCGCCTGGCTCTATTATCTCGCCTCCGATGCGTCCGCAAAGCTCACGCTCGTGCGCCGGGGCACGGTCCTCGCCGCGTATGAACAGAGCGCGGGCTTCATCAAAACCTCCTTCGACGGGTACGTCGGCTGGGTCTCGCTCGCGGACCTTTCCCCGGCGGAGGGAAACGGGCTTTGGGGCCTTCTGATCGAGTCCCTTCCGGAAAAAACCGTATATTACGAGGACGAGGCGTTTCTTTCCGACGGCCTCACGGTCACCGCCGTATACAACGACGGCACGCGGGTCCCCGCCGCGGGCTTCACCGTTTCCGCGCCGGATATGCATTCCGTCGGGAAAAAACAGGTGTATCTTTCCTGGGGCGGCAAGACCGCGCATTTTCAGATCGAGGTTCTCCGCCTGCCGATCGATCATATCGAAATCACTTCTCTCCCCGCCGTCCTCACGCTGATCGAGGATTCCGATACGTATGACTATACCGGCCTCGCCGTAACCGCACACTATTCCGACGGCAGAGAGCCCGCTCCCGTCACGGGTTTCACCTTAAGCGGCATCGACCCGCTGACCGTCGGCAGGCAAACCGTCACCGTCACCTATAAATACGAAGATATCACCGCCTCGTTCGAGATCGAGGTCGTGCCGAAAAAAGAGATCAACCTGCGCCTGACGCGCATCCCCGACAAGACCGTCTATTATGAAAACGATCTTGCGCCCGATCTGACCGGCATCGAGCTGACCGTCGATTACGACAACGGCAAAAGCGCCCTCGTCCGTCCGGACAGAGCGGAATTCCGTCAGCCGATCTCAACGGAATATAAAAATACGATCCTCGTTTATTATTCTCATTTTATGACCGAATATCACGTGGACGTCTTAAAAGAAGAACCCGTGCGGCTGGAGCTCGACCCGCCGCCGGTCACACGCTTCCCGATCGGTTCCGAGCTGAACGAAGACGCGCTTCTCGGCCTGCGCGTCTACAAAATATACAACAGCGGCAGGAAGGAGCAGACGGAGGATTACGCCGTCGACCAAATCGACACCTCCGTTTTCGGCGCGCAGACGGTCAACGTCTACTGCGGCGAGCTTTCCGCCTCGTTCACCGTGAACATCGTATCGGACGCCGCCCCGGGCGACGTGAATAAAGACGGCAAGGTCAACTCCGTCGACGCGCGTCTCGCGCTGCGCTGCGCCGCCCGTATTATCGTTTTTACCGACGAACAGGTTTCCGCGGGCGACGTAAACGGCGACGGCCGCATCACGACGGCGGACGCGCGGATTATTTTACGACACGCGTCGCGTATAGAACTGATTTCGGACAGAGGCGTGTAATAAACAGAAAATCCCCGTTTCCGGAAGACCCTCTTTTTCCCCTCGTTTTCCCCTCGTTTTACGCAAAAAATCCTTTCTTAAAAAAGTTATGAACATTTGAAAAAAATGGAAAAATTCCCGCAATATTGCGGGTTTTACCGATAGTTATAAACATTTTCAACAGAGTTTTCAACAAAAACAGCCGTTTTTAATTCGATATTGAAATTATATTTTTCTTTTCGTTGATTTCCGTTCCATGCAAAAAAAGATAAAAAACGGTGTTTTTTGTACGATTTCAGAAAAAGCGTTCCCGCGCCGGGGACGGCCTGGGGACAGGCGGCCCGCCGGCGTCTTCCGCCCGGTTTTTCGGTGCGGTCCGGCAGCGGGAAACAATATTTTACGATAAGGATGGGTACGATTTCATGACTTTGACGCATCTGCAGACGGGCTCCGCCGTAATCGGTCCGGCGGAAGGAGAAAACAATATTCTCACGCTCGACAACGTGACCGGCATCATCGCCGGGTTCACCGAGTTTTTGTCGGAAAAGACCGGCATTGCGTTCGCCCGCTTGAGAATTTCCGTCGGCCGCGACAACCGGGCTTCTTCCCGGGGCATCAAAAAGGCGGTCGTCAACCAGCTTCTTTCCCAGGGGATCACGGTGTCCGACTGCGATTTTTGCTCGACGCCCGCGATTTTTATGACCACGGTCAACGATTACTGCGACGGCGCGGTCTGCATCACCGCGGGGGAAGCGCCCGAGGAAATGAACGGCTTCCGGTTTTTCACCCGCGACGGGTCGCTCGGCGAGAATGAAATCGCCTGGATTCTCCGTTTCGCCGAAACGTTCGACGCATCGCCCTACTGTGAGCGCGGCGCGCTCGAATCCGAGGATTATATGTCCCTTTACTGCCATAATCTGCGTGAAATGATCCGCGACGCGGTCCGCGCGGAGGATTACCGCCACCCGCTCAAAGGGCTTCGCATCACCGTCGACGCAGGGAACGGCGCGGGCGGTTTCTTCGGCGTACATATTCTGAAGGTGCTCGGCGCGGATATCGAATCCGGCGCGCCGGACCTGCATATTATATTCGACCGCGAGGCGCTTTCATCCCGCGTCCGCGACCCGCAGGGCAACGAATATCCCGCATCCGCGATCCTCAACGACGTCGCCGTTCCGCAGGCGGCGAACGTCACCTCTCCCGCGCTTGACGACGGCACCTATCTTGCGGCAAAGCTCGTCATCAAGCTCGCTCTGCTGCGGAAAAACGGCGAACCGCTCGAGAAAGCGTTCGTAGTAGAGGGATAAGTGAACAGTGAAAAGTGAAATGTAAACCGGGAACGATAATCTTACACCTTATACCTTACACCTTATACCTAACACCCAACATCCAACACCCAGCACCCAACACCCAGCACCCAGCACCCAGCATCCAACACCCAACATCCAACAC